>JAHHQW010000024.1 GCA_020026195.1 Prevotella sp. | reverse complement strand
TTATTTACTGCCAGAGCCGTTTAGGCTGGGCTAATTTTTAACGAACTATTGTAATATTGAAACTTTGAAAAAGATTGAAATACAAACAGGCCGAGAACAATCGTTCTCGGCCTGATCTTCGCTATTAAGCTATGATTTTAAGATTAATGGAAACTTCACAGCCTCCGTAATCAATTGTTTTGTTTTACTAAACACTTTTTATTTATAGGAAAGCATAGAAAATTTTTTCATTTTAAAATTGTTGCCGTCGGCATTTCCTTGTTTAAGGTGTCAATGGCTGACGAGTCAGTTTTTGCAACTGATGAAGCATTATGAGTTGTTGCTTCTGTTGCGTTAGACGGTGTTGCTTCGTGGTAAGGCTCTTGTGCTGCTCTTCCTAATGTAAGGAGTATAGCTACGACTGCAGCTGCCTTGAAAAGCGGGCGTAGGCGGTAAGAAATCGTAATTCTTCTTGCTTTAACCGTGTCTTCTTGTTTCGTCATTTCTAACAATCTGGTATCAAAGTCATCGCCAAGTACATCCAATTCTTTCTCCTTCTGTCCATAAATAAACAGATCTCGATATTTAAGCAGATGTTCCGGAATGTCTGTCTGGCTGAAAAAAGCATGCAGAATCTGCTCTTCTTCTTCAGAAGTTTCAGCTTTCCAATAGCTTTCTAACAGTTGCTCAATATACTTATAATCCATAATTGTCTATTTCTTGATATTTTTTCTTTATTGCCTGACGAGCTCTGAAGATGTTAACTTTTACTTGATCTTCTGTCAAACTCAATATCTGGGCAATTTCTTTATAGCTCTTATCCTCTATATCCCTTAACTGAACGCATAGGCGTTGTAATTCGGGTAGTTGGTTTATGATATTTGTAACAATGTTTATTTTGTTACGTCGTATCATTTGTTCTGATGGATCTGATGAATTGTCTGGCGAATTTTCTTCTTTATCGCTTAACTGACAATTGCTATTTTCGTGACGTTTTATTCTGTCTAAAGATAAGTTTCTGCATATTCGTAAGCTGTAAGCTTCTACAGAATCTATTTTATTCAGTTCGTCGCGTAGATTCCAAACCTTTATCAGAGTGTCTTGTACAACATCTTCGGCTTCTTCCCGATTCAGTGTTATACGTAGAGCCACACGAAAAAGGATGTTTTTCAGTGGCAGTATATCTTCTTTAAAACTGACTTTTTTCATCCCTTTCTATTACAATGACGATTGAGTGTCTGAAAAGTTACAGACATTTACAATTTTTAACGAAAAAATCTGTGAAATAAAGTTCGTTGGTTTTTGAAAATAAATAATGTATGAACATTTGTCAATGCATACAAATGTTCATACATGTTGATTATCAGAAATTTATTAATGCTCGAAGTAAGTATATCCGTAAAGTCCTGAACGATAGTTTGAAAGGAATTCTTTTCCTTCTTCAAGTGAAATCTTTCCTTCTTTTACGCTCTTCGTAACCCATACTTCAAGCTGGCGTACGAGTTTCTTAGGATTGTATTGTACATAGTCTAAGACTTCTGCGACGGTCTCACCATCAACGGTCTTGTCAATACTAAATTCTCCGTTCTTAGTTGATATATGCACTGCATTTGTATCTCCAAACAGATTATGCATATCGCCTAATATTTCCTGATAAGCTCCTACGAGGAATACACCGAGATAGTAAGGCTCTTTTTTCTTAAGATCATGAACTGGCAGGATGTGTGATATGTGTCTGTTTGTTACAAAGTTTGCAACTTTTCCATCACTATCGCACGTTATATCCTGAAGAGTAGCACTTCGTGTAGGGCGTTCGTTCAGACGTTGTATTGGAACAATTGGGAATAACTGGTCGATAGCCCATGAGTCAGGAAGAGACTGGAATAGAGAGAAGTTGCAGAAATATTTATCTGCAAGTAGTTTATCCAGAGATCTTAGTTCTTCTGGAACATGGCGTAAACTTTTTGCCATGATATTAACTTCTCGGCATACACTCCAAAACATCCTTTCTATTTCGGCTCTGGTTTTTAAGTCTACCATTCCATGGTTGAATAGATTGAGCGCTTCTTCACGAATCTGTTCAGCATCGTGCCAGTCTTCAAGCATTGTATTGGGCATAAGATTTTCCCAAATTTCATAAAGATCTTTTACAAGCTGGTGGTCAGTGTCTTTTGCTTCAAACTCTTCGGGCATTGAAGGTAGAGAGGCAGTTTCCAAAACATCAATAACGAGAATTGAGTGGTGGGCTGTGAGCGATCTGCCACTTTCTGTAATGATGTTAGGATGAGGAACTCCATATTTGTCGGAAGCATCAACGAAAGTATATATACTGTCGTTAACATATTCCTGAATACTATAGTTAACACTACTTTCGCTACTTGAAGAGCGAGTACCATCGTAATCGACACCAAGTCCGCCACCACAGTCTACGAATTCTACTCCGTAGCCCATGTTGCAGAGCTGTACGTAAAACTGTGAAGCTTCTTTAAGAGCAGCCTGAATGCGGCGAATCTTTGTAATCTGGCTTCCTATGTGGAAATGTATAAGTTTAAGACAGTCTTTCATGCCTTTCTTATCTAGAATCTGTAGAGCTTCCAACAATTCGCTGCTGGTAAGGCCGAACTTGCTGGCATCGCCACCACTTTCTTCCCATTTACCACTGCCAGAACTAGCAAGTTTTATTCTTATACCGAGGTTCGGACGCACGTTCATCTTTTTTGCAGCCTCAGAAATAAGGTCAAGTTCATTGAGCTTTTCTACTACGATGAAAATTCTTTTACCCATTTTCTGTGCAAGAAGAGCCAGTTCTATGTAACTTCTGTCTTTGTAACCATTACATACAATGATAGAATCGCTTTGGCATTGCAGTGCAATTACCGCATGTAATTCTGGTTTCGATCCAGCTTCTAGTCCTAGGTTGAACTTCTTTCCATGACTTATGATTTCCTGAACGACAGGTTCGACCTGGTTAACTTTAATTGGATAGATAATGAAATTCTGTCCCTTGTATCCATATTCTTCTGTAGCCTCTTTAAAACATTCCGAAGTCTGTTCTATTCGACTGTCAAGAATATCGGGAAAACGTAACAATACCGGAGGTGTAATGTCTCTGAGCGAAAGCTCCTCCATTACGTCATGCAGATCAATTTCCGTGTTATCCTTTCCAGGAACAACGTACATGTTACCATTTGCATTTACTCCGAAGTAAGGATTACCCCATCCGTTGATGTTGTAAAGTTCCTTAGAATCTTCAATTGTCCATTTCTTCATTTCTGTATGTCGCAGTGCTTTTATAAATTTAACATTTTTCTGATGCTATGCACAATGTTGTTAATCTTCTCGTGATTATCAAGAACACCGACGTCAACAATGTGTTTTGCTTTCAGATAAAAACATTCTCTATCTTTTAATTGTTTAGTTATAAAATTTATAGCTTCTTCTTCTGTCTTGTTTTGCAGTAGCGGGCGTATTGTGTGACCCATATGTATGTGTTTCCATATAACATCGACAGAGGCTCTGAGATAAACAGATTCACTTTTGTCAATTATATAGTCCATGTTATCAAAAAAGCATGGAGTTCCGCCACCGCAACTTATTATTACGTCCTCAAATTCTGCTACTTCGTGAAGCATGTTGTGCTCTATTTTTCTAAAACCTTCTTCACCACGTTCGGTAAATATTTCAGGTATAGTGCGGTGCATGCGTGTCTCGATGTATCTGTCGAGGTCGTAAAAGGGCAATCCTAACTCACGTGACAATGCTTTTCCGACTGTTGTTTTGCCAGCTCCCATGTACCCTGTTATGATTACCCTCGTCATGTGTTATTTCTTTTTGTTACCGTCCCAGTTTTTTACAATTTCCATACATTCTTCATGTGTAAGTTCGTTTGCCTTCTCTAAGAGATGTTTGGGAATACGATAGTTCTTTCCCTTGTGAACAATGTATGGGCCATAACGTCCGTTGAGAATCTCTGTATCTGGATCATCTTCAAAGGCCTTAATATGTTTTTGTCTGTCTGCCTGTCGTTTCTGTTCTATTATAGCAACGGATGTGGCAAGAGTGATGGTCATTGGATCCTCTGTCTTAGGTATAGATACATACTTCTTATTGTGAAGGATATATGGACCGAAACGTCCAGAGCCAATAACAACAGGCGTACCTTCAAAGTTGCCAAGTTCTCTTGGAAGTTTAAATAATGAAAGAGCCTCTTCGAGTGTAATTGTCATCATGCTCTTTTCAGCAGGTATCTGTGAGAACAGTGGCTTGTCTTCGTCTTCGGCAGAACCTATCTGTACAACAGGTCCGTAACGTCCGATTTTTACGAATACAGGTCGTCCACTTTTGGGGTCCGTTCCAAGTTCCCTTTCGCCAGCCTTATGTTCAGATCTTGTGTTCAGAGTCTTTTCAACGATTGGTTCGAGAGCTTCATAGAACTCTTTTATCATGTCAGTCCATTCTTTTCCACCTTCAGCAATCTCGTCGAATCGTCTTTCTACTGTAGCTGTAAAATTATAGTCCATTATATGTGGAAAATGTTCTATAAGGAAGTCGTTTACTACTATTCCGATATCAGTGGGTAGCAGTTTACCTTTTTCCCTTCCTGTCATTTCCTTCTTTATACTGTGGGTTATTTTATTCCCCTTCAGTGTAAATGTACCATATTCTCTTTCTGTTCCTAAACTATCGCCTTTTTCTACGTAAGTTCTATTCTGTATAGTGCTTATGGTAGGAGCATATGTAGAAGGTCGTCCAATTCCGAGTTCTTCCAATTTGTGAACCAGGCTGGCTTCTGTGTAACGAGCTGGTCCCTGACTGAAACGTTCTGTTGCCAGTATTTCCTTTCTAATGAGTTTCTCGCCTTCTTCTACTTTGGGGAGCAGAACGCTTTCGGTCTTGTTTGCTTCTTCGTCATCATAAGATTCGTGGTATACCTTAAGGAAACCTTCAAATTTGATAACTTCTCCTGATGCAATAAACTTGTAATTAGAGTCAGATATTTTGATGTCAATAATTGTCTTCTCAATCTGTGCATCAGCCATCTGTGAAGCTGCTGTGCGTTTCCAAATAAGTTCATAAAGACGTTTCTCTTGCTGTGTGCCGTCTATTGTAGGGTTGGTCATGTAAGTAGGACGTATAGCTTCATGAGCTTCCTGTGCACCCTTAGAGTGAGTTTGGTACTGTCGTGACTTACTGTATTCTTCACCGTAGGCATTGATGATTTCTTCGCGTGAAGCATTAATGCAGAGAGTTGAGAGATTTACAGAGTCAGTTCGCATATATGTTATAAGACCGCTCTCGTACAGATGCTGCGCTATCATCATAGTTTGTGATACAGTAAATCCAAGTTTCCTTGCTGCTTCTTGTTGAAGTGTAGAAGTAGTGAAAGGTGCTGCCGGACTACGTTTTATAGGTTTCTTTGTAACGCTCTCTACAATGTATTCTGAAGTCTTACATTTTTCTAAGAATTCTTGTACCTCGTCTTCTGTCTTGAATCTGTTGTCAAGTTCAGACTTAATTTCAGTTTTAGCACCGTTTTCATCAGTATGTACGAATATAGCTGTTATGCGATAGAAAGGTTCGCATTTGAAATTTTGTATCTCACGTTCTCTTTCTACGATAAGTCTTACTGCAACGCTCTGTACACGTCCGGCAGAAAGAGAAGGCTTAACCTTACGCCATAGTAATGGTGAAAGTTTAAATCCCACAATACGGTCAAGAATACGTCGTGCCTGTTGAGCATTAACAAGATTCATGTTGATGTGTCGTGGATTTTTTATTGCTTCAAGAATAGCAGTTTTTGTTATCTCGTGGAATACTATTCTGCTTGTATTCTTTTCATCAAGTCCTAAAACTTCGCAAAGGTGCCATGATATGGCTTCTCCTTCACGATCCTCATCGGATGCTAACCAAACCTTCTCGGCTTTCTTAGTATAAGCTTTAAGCTCGCTAACTACTTTTTCTTTATCTTTGGGTACCTCATAATCTGGAGCAAAAGTATCAAGGTTAATACTTATTTCTTTTGCTTTTAAATCTCTTATGTGTCCATAGCTGGACATAACCTTGTAATCCCCACCAAGGAATTTCTCAATTGTTTTAGCCTTTGCAGGGCTTTCCACTATTACTAAGTTCTGGTGCATATATTAGTAAAATTATATTTCGTTTTTAAAGGCACAAGTACCTTCTCTGCGTTCTTTCTTTTTATCAGTCGGAATGTTTGTCATGTTTCTTTCTGATATCATTTTTATATATCTGTCGATCCCCATACGTATCGAACCAAGTCCAAATTCTTCGGGCTTGATATTATGCGGTGCAATCCATATGCATTCTGACGCATCGTCCATTGCTTTTGTATTGGAAAAATCTTTAACCTTACAATAAAAGAAAAGGTCGAGCGTGTGAATATCCATGTCAGAGTACCTATATATATTAGGTATAGAAAAGAGATATTTTGATTCGGTCACTTCCAAATTAGTCTCTTCCTTAATCTCTCTGGCTACACTTTCTTCAACCGTTTCACCAAGATCAGAAAATCCTCCGGGAAGATCGAGTGTCCCGATGGCCGGTTCTCGCTTCCTTCGTTCTACAAGTATTTCTCCTTTGTCATTGGTAATAAATGCGACAACAGCAGAAGAAGGGTTGAAAAAATATTCGAATCCACAACATTTGCATTTTTTGCTTTTTTCAGTACTTATGACAAATTGTGGACTGCCACATACAGGACAATATTTAAATTTTTCTAACGGATGCATCTCTATTGCTCTTACTGCTTTTTATCATGTGTCGTTTTGTTTCCTCCTGAAAAAGGATTTTGGCAACTTAGACAAATTCGCGTGCAATATTACTAAAATTTACCTATCTTTGCAACAGAAAGAGTATTTATTTGTAAAACGTTTGTGTAAAATGCAGAATATGACAAGTTTTAAGTCCCTTTTAATTATCCTGTTATTGATGTCAGTACCAGCAGTATATGGAGACAATGACATTGATGTTAAATTATGGCAAGACGAAATGTCTGAGAATAATGGAGATGCTTCAGACATTCCCACAATGCGAATATTTTTCCCTGATGAAAGCAAATCTGTTCATCGTATGATACTTATCATTCCGGGAGGTCTGTACGATAAAATTAATATAGAAACAGAAGGACTTGACTGGGTTCCCTTTTTTAAAAAAATGGGTTATACGACTGCTGTTCTCAAATATCGTCTGCCACATGGAAATGAGAAAGTACCTGTAGCTGATGTAGAAAGAGCCATGACTATATTGCGTGCAAATGTAAAGAAATGGGGAATAAAAGATAATGGAATAGGAATGATGGGGTTCGCTGCCGGAGGTCATCTGGCATCCTATATGGCAACTCATTACAAGAATGAGATGAAGCCAGATTTTCAGATATTGATGTATCCTGTTATAACAATGATGGATGGATTTGCAAATAATGAGGCGCGGACAAATCTTTTAGGCGATTCACCTAAAAAGAAGACTGACCGTAATTATAGCAGCGATATGCATGTAACACGAATTACTCCCAGGGCACTTGTTATGTTGTCAGATGATGACCCTGTCGTTTCGCCATCAAACGGTATGAATTATTGTAATGAACTATATCGTCATGATGTGCCGGTATCGTTATATGTATTTCCGACAGGTGGTCATGGCTGGGGTATGGATGAAGGTTTCGACTATCATATCGAAATGGAACTTTTATTAAAAGCATGGCTTGAAAGCTTTTAATGTCAAATAAACTTTCTATCAAATAATTTCCTTTATTGCGGATTAATATATATCTTTGCAATATATAAAATATAGTTTCGTATGCAGACAAGATGTCATCTTTCCATACTAATAAAGGAACAGGCCAAGAAATACGGCGACAGAATAGCGATATATTATCGTGATTTTGGAAGTAAGGAATGGAAGACTGTTTCATGGAACCTATTCTACGACAAAGTAAGGCTGGTATCTAATGCTTTGTTGAGTTTAGGAGTGGAAGTACAAGAAAATATAGGCGTATTTTCTCAGAATTGTGCAAGATACCTCTTTACCGATTTTGGAGCTTACGGCATAAGAGCTGTTACAATTCCTTTTTATGCCACAAGTAGTGAAGAACAGATTAAATTTATGCTCGAAGATGCTGGCGTACATTTTATTTTTGTAGGCGAGCAGGAGCAGTACGATAAAGCTTTTAAAGTTCAGAGCCATTCGGATACTTTAAAGAAAATTATTGTATTTGATAATAGAGTTAAGTTCGACGAAAATGATAAAACGTCAGTATATTTTGACGACTTTATTAAGTTGGGAGAAGGATATCCTAATCAGAAGCATTTGGAAGAACTTTATTCACAGGCAAATTTGACAGACCTTTGCAATATCCTTTACACCAGTGGTACTACAGGCAATAGTAAAGGCGTGATGCTGGATTATGAGCAATATACAAATGCCATGATAGCTAATGACAACGCTTTAAAGCTTACGGAAAATGACAGAATAATAAACTTCCTGCCGTTTACCCATATTTTTGAACGCGGATGGGCTATTTTGGGAATCTCTGAAGGTTGTACATTGATAGTAAACACTTATCCCAATGAAATTCAGCAGTCAATGAAGGAGATGCATCCTACTTGTATGTCATCTGTGCCTCGTTTCTGGGAAAAAGTTTATGCAGGAGTTCAAGACAAGATTAATTCTTCAAGTCCGTTCCAGCAAAAGATATTTAACAAAGCACTTGAAATCGGTCACAGACATAATGTGGAATGTCTCTGTGAAGGAAAGAAACCTTCATTCATGCTTAGCATGCAGTATAAGCTGATGGACAAATACATATTATCTTTAGTTCGTAAAGAATTGGGCTTGTTACATCCCAATTTCTTCCCTACGGCAGGAGCGCGTGTATCTTCACAAGTGGAAGAATTTGTACGTTCTATAGGTGTAAACATGAAATGTGGATATGGTCTTACGGAAAGTCTTGCTACAGTATCATGTGACAGATATAATCGTCCTTGTTCTTCAGGCTCTGTAGGTTATCCTCTTGATGAAGTAGAAATAATGATTGGAAAGGACAACGAAATTCTCCTAAAGGGTGCAACAATAACAAAAGGTTACTATAAGCGAGAAGATCTAAACAAAGAAGTATTTACTGAGGATGGATTTTTCCGTACAGGAGATTCTGGATATTTCAACGAACGTGGTGAGTTGTTCTTGACAGAACGTATAAAAGACTTGTTCAAGACATCTAATGGTAAATACATTGCGCCACAGATGGTTGAGGCCAAGATGCTTGTAGACATGTATATCGAACAGATTGCAGTAATTGCAGACCAGCGTAAGTTCGTTTCGGCTCTTATTGTTCCAGATTATGCTTTGCTTGAGAAATATGCCAAAGAAAAAGGTATAAAATACACATCGAAAGAAGATCTCTGTGTCAATGAGGATATTCGAAAAATGTTAATGGAGCGTATTACCGAGCATCAGCAGAATCTTGCAGGTTATGAGCAGATAAAACGATTTACATTGCTGCCGCATAATTTCTCTATGAAGAGGGGCGAACTTACTAATACGCTTAAGATAAGAAGAACCGTAATTAACAAGAATTATGCTGAAGTCATCGATAAGATGTACGAAGATTAAAAAACAAAGAAAAAGAGTAGATTTAATATATGATAACAGCCGATCAGCTGAAAGATGTTCAGGAACGTACAAAAGATCTGAATCGTTACCTTGAGATAGACAAGAAAAGAATAGAACTTGAAGAGGAAACCTTGCGTACGCAGGCTCCTGATTTCTGGGAAGATCCCGAGAGGGCTCAGGAACAGATGAAGAAAGTGAAGGGAATTGAAAAGTGGATTAAAGGTTATGATAATTGTAATTCACTCAGCGAAGAACTTTCACTTGCTTTTGATTTCTATAAAGATGAACTTGTTACAGAAGAGGAAGTCGATGCTATATACACAAAGGCATTGAAAGCTATAGAGGACCTTGAACTGATGAACATGTTACGCCAGAAGGAAGATCCGATGGACTGTGTCCTAAAGATAAACAGTGGAGCTGGAGGAACAGAAAGTCAGGACTGGGCCCAGATGCTTATGCGTATGTATATGCGTTGGGCTGAATCTCATGAGTATAAGGTTACGATAAGTGATCTTCAGGAAGGCGATGAGGCTGGTATAAAGAGCGTGACAATGAAGATTGAAGGTGGTGAGTATGCCTACGGATATCTTAAAAGTGAAAATGGAGTACACCGTTTGGTACGAGTGTCGCCATTCAATGCTCAAGGCAAGCGTATGACAAGTTTTGCCAGCGTTTTTGTAACTCCGCTTATTGACGATACTGTAGAAGTATATGTAGACCCATCAAAAGTTTCTTGGGATTTGTTCCGTTCAGGAGGTGCTGGTGGACAGAACGTCAATAAGGTTGAGACAGGTGTACGACTGCGTTATCAATATGTAGATCCGGATACGGGTGAGGAAGAAGAAATATTAATTGAGAATACAGAAACCCGTAAACAGTTAGAAAATAAGAATAATGCCATGCGTCTTCTTAAGTCACAGCTTTACGACCGTGCAATGAAAAAACGTCTTGAGGCATTGGCTAAGATAGAAGCTGGTAAGAAGAAGATAGAGTGGGGTAGTCAGATACGAAGCTATGTCTTTGATGACAGACGTGTTAAAGATCATCGTACTAATTATCAGACGAGTGATGTGGATGGTGTTATGAATGGAGATCTTGATGAGTTTATAAAGGCCTATCTGATGGAGTTCCCGGTTACAGAAGAGCAATAATAACTTTAAAATATACTATCATGAATGACAGAAGGAAAATGCGTCGCTTACGTAGAGACGAGCAGATTGAGAAACAGGGCAAGACGGTTTTTAACTGGATTGTTGGTGCAATGATTATACTGGCCATAATACTCATTGTAGTATTTGTTAACAGTGCTTCTTGATGAGTGGCTTAGAAATAGAAAGAAAGTTTCTGATACTCGGAGACGACTACAAAAGGCAGTCGTTTTCGAGTAGTCGTATTATTCAGGGTTATATCTGCCGTGATCATGGTCGTACTGTGCGAGTACGTAGACGTGGCGACAAAGCCTATCTGACAATTAAAAGTTCGTCAGAAGACGGAGGTCTCAGTCGTTATGAATTTGAAAAAGAAATAACAATAGACGAGGCAGACCATCTGTTTAAGATCTGTGAACCTGGTATTGTCGATAAAATCCGATATTTGGTGCGTTGTGGAAGCCATATTTTTGAAATTGATGAGTTTTATGGCGCTAACGAAGGACTTGTGCTTGGAGAAGTTGAATTAGGAAGTGTGGATGAAGAATTTGAAAAACCAGACTTCCTCGGTGTTGAAGTCACAGGCGACCATCGTTTCTACAACTCATATCTTAGTCGAAATCCTTTTTCTCTTTGGAAAGATGCCTTACCCAAAGAATTCCAAAAATAAAAGCTATAGTAACTCCAATAGCATCAGCTAATAAGTCGAGCAATTCTCCGCTTCTTCTTCCTCCTGTACAATAGGCTTGGAATAGTTCGATTGCTCCTCCCATAGCTACTGGTACAATCCAGGCAAACACAATGAGCTTGGCACGTATTACTATAGTATGTTTTCTTAGATATTCGAACCACATTGATCCGCACAAAAGTGCATACATGCCTATATGTACCCATTTGTCTATAAGAGAAACATTGTCGAGAGGAGTTGAAGGAGGAGTGCCGAGACACATTATCCAGATAAAAAGGATAAGCAGACATGTTATTGGATATGTCTTAAAGAAGTATTTTATTATTCTCATTTATTGAATTTGTTCTTTATGCGTGCAAAGTTATATCCTTTTCATTAATATGATGTTTTTCATTTCGTATTTAACATTTTTATAAAGTGTCGTAATGTATTCTTGTTTATGAATGATTTGTAATAAAAAAGAGTTCCGCCTAATTTTAGCGGAACTCTTTTTGAGTGTGTTAAAATTTTGTTTTACTTGAAAATAACTTTCTTGCCATTTACAATGTAGATTCCGTTTGCAGGATTCTTCACCAAGCGGCCCTGAAGGTCGTAAACCTTGTTGTCCTTTACGTTTGGTGTGTCAATGATTTCTGTAATACCTGTAGTTTGACCAGAAACCTTCATAACTCTGAATTCTGCTACGTTCCAGTTACCGTCAGATTCTTTACCGTCTGTACAATATTTGAATGCAAACTGAACAGTCTTACCTGTAAGTTCAGCGGGAACATCAAGTTTACCAGAGTTAAGAGTCTCGTAAGTCAGTTCTTTAGGATACTGTATACCTTCGATATTAATCCATTCGCCACCCACTTCACGTACTAACAACTGTGCATCACGTTCAGGATTCTCAAAACTAAATAATGTATGATTAAATGTTGCCTTGAAAGCTTCTCCTTCTGCTGCTTCAAGTTTGATTTCAGGAGAGATGAGATATGCTTCTACGTGTGATGTTATACCCTTGTATCCACCATATGCCCACATAGCTCCGTCAGACTTCCACCAAACAGGGAAAGAACTTTCTTCAACCCATCCGCCATCTTCGTTGATATCGAAATCAACACGATATACAATTGTCGGGTCTACAAGGTGTATGAGACACTGTGCTTCAGAGTCTGCATATTTCATGTTTCCCTTTGCTTGTGCGTATATTGTGAAATCTCCAAGATACATTGGATTGACTGTGAATACACCCTTGTCATCAACAGATGCGAGTTTTGAGTGTGAAACAAAGTAACCTGTAACTTTCAGATTGTTAGGATTAAGAAGTTCTGGCATTTCATAAGGACCTTCCTTTGAAACATCAATAGTCCATTCTTCAACATTGAATTTAAATTCTGGGTCTGGCTTCTTCTTACCATAGCGCACACCATCACGGTCCTGATTAACTGTTGTTTCATTAACTTGCGTCATCTGGACGTTTTTTGCCTGAATACTCTGTGATGTGAACATTGCAGCCATCACAAGAATAAGTGTAG
The DNA here is from genome assembly GCA_020026195.1 of Prevotella sp. Lineage (GTDB taxonomy): Bacteria > Bacteroidota > Bacteroidia > Bacteroidales > Bacteroidaceae > Prevotella. Next base: position 22,020 of record JAHHQW010000024.1, on the reverse strand, counting down.
AAATTTTCTTCATATTATTTGATTTTAGTTATTGGTTGATTTTTCTTTTATAAGTAAGAATATTTTTCTTTGCTTAGATTGATCAGTTACAAAAATATTAATTTTTTTTATTATTTCCAAGAAAAAAGACATTTTTTTACTATTTGTATATGTGATATGTCATATTATGTATATAATTACATGTTTTATTATAGTTTTCTTGACTATTGTAATATAATAATAGGTTTTAGCTAAATGCATGAAAAGATATAGAGTTTATGTTTTCTGTAATTAATGTGAATCTTTGGTTGTTAATGATAAGACGTTGCGTCTCTTATCTCATCTCATATCTGTAATGTTACAATTTCTATCGCAATCTATTATTAAGGACTACGCGACTTTTAATCTCTTGTCCATTACAGATTGCTTTTACAATGTAAATTCCAGAAGGAACTGATTCCATGTTAAGATTATGTTCAACATGGTTGTTAAAGCTTATTTGTACGCCATTTATGTCGTATACATAAACTTTTGTAACAGGAGAACTAAAGCAAATTTGTTTGTTTTCGGTCCAAACATATTTTGATTGGGCTGTGTTCAGGGCTTCGATTAGAGTATAAGTTGACGGCAATAGCAGGCAAAAAACTTCTTTTTTATCTAAATCTCCATTTTCAGTTACAGAGCGATAAGTACCTGCTAGAAAACTCAAATCACTACCAATAGCTTCACATTCTATATATTCAGTATTAGCTGGTAAATTAGCCATTAAGTCATAATCGTATTTCTCTTTTAGCCAGTCTGTAATATTTACTGCTTCTTTCTCTCCATGTAGTAACAGATAAAAATAAGTACCATCAGAAAAAATCATATCTCCTTGATTGGAAATGCCGTAAGGAATAAAATTCTCGGCATAATCTAATTCTTGTAGTTCGCCAGTTTCCATGTCGTAAATTGATGGGTACACGGGGCTTTCAGCTTTTTCTACTGAAGGATTTTCTTCCACAAGAGTATATGTTGTGCGTTGTGAACTAAAAGCGATGTATTTACCATTTTGACTGTTGACAGCTGTAGTCGCATTCAGCATAAGTCCCGTAAGACCTTCTGTATAAAGCTTATATTGCCATCTTGCTTGATCCAATAAAAATCTATTGATGTTTTCCATATAATCTCCTCCGCCAGATGTGTAATCTTTGAGATTGGGCTCACTGGTAGATAGTTCCATAAAACGTTCTGGATTATAGCAATATTTTACAAATGGAGTACTCGCTACCCATTCGCCTGTACTGTTTTGGGTATAAATAATATTTGTGAAATATCGTCCACGTTCTTCTACTTGGATACCACATATCATTTTTCCGTCGGCAGAAATGAATCTTGGAGAGTTGAATTGAGTCTTTGTACCCAAAAAGTCTGTTTCCATATTTGGAAGTTTCTCGTATTTATAGGTGTTATCGTTCTGACGATACCAAATTAAAGGATAAACATCATAAGGCTTGTCTATACCAGAACCATAAATCTGTCCAGTAAGAATTTCTCCATCACTGCTGCAAGAATATGCTAAGCCTTCAAATTTCCCTTCGGGAATTGGTAGCTTATGCCAAGCATTGTCCATGTAAATAGCAGGTACCATATCATTGTCTTTACCTATGATTACTCCGCTGTTTGTAATGTCTACTCCTGCTAAGTCTGATTTAGTGCTTGTTGCAGGGATGGTCAAGAGTTGTTTCGTTACCATGTCATAACTGTAAACCTCTGTATATTGACGGGTTCCGACCAAATAACGGTTATTCTCAGATACATTCAATACACCCCATGGCGTTCCAGTAAATTGAATTTCAACTTGCTTTTGCTGACCTTGAGCCTGAATACTCTGTGACGTGAACATTGCCGCCATGACTAGAATTAGTGTGGAAAATTTCTTCATGTTATAAGATTTAATTTGTGTTGTGTTAATCTGTTTGTATGTTGGAAGTTAAAAATTAATTTTTAACTTCAATGACATAATGCAATATATTGATTTTTTTCATTCCTTCCAAGAAATAAGCAATCTTTTTACTATTTGTATATGAAATATGTCATGTTGTCCATATAATTACATGTTATATTATAGTTTTCTTGAATATTGTAATAGAATATTTGGTTTTAGCTAAATGCATGAAAATGTTTAGAGCTTATGGCTTTTATAATTAATGTAAATTTTTATTTACTAAACATAATGCGGCATAAATTAATGGCGCTTATATTATATAATAAGGTGTAAATACATCTTTTATATTACATCGTTTTATAAGTGTCATGGAAATTAAAGATGCATCTTTTCAGTAGTTGAATGTGTTTTTTGATTCCTATGAATGATAACAAGTTCATTTTTAATATATTTTGTAAAAAACGCGATTTATATGTATTTAATTGATATAAATCATTGTGGTAAATATAAAAAGTGTTATATTTGCAACAAGAATCGTATTTTTAGGGTATTATAATTATCAATAGGAACATAATATTAAGTAAAATGAGAAAAAGTTTTTCTAGAAGCAGTTTGAACTCTCTGTTTAAACTCGCTTTAGTTATGTTTGCTATATGCGTTCCTGCAGGAAACGTGCAGGTGCATGCGAGCGAACATTCGGTAAACTTGCAAGAGCAGGTCACCGTTAAAGGTAAAGTCGTGGATGCCACAGGCGAACCCCTTATCGGTGTTAGTGTAAGATTGAAAGGAACAGGTACCGGAGCAATCACCGACATTGATGGTAACTTCGTAATGAACAATGTAGACGCAAATGCAGTTCTCGTATTTTCATACGTAGGTTACGCAACACAGGAGATTCCTCTGAATGGAAAGACAGAGATTAATGTCGTTCTTAAGGAAGACAGCAACCTTATGGAAGAGGTTGTGGTAACAGCTCTTGGTATTAAGCGTTCAGAGAAGGCCCTCAGCTATAACGTACAGAAAGTTGGTGGTGACGAATTAACTCAGGTAAAAAGTACAAACTTCATGAACTCGCTTGCCGGTAAGGTTGCGGGTGTTAACATTAATGCATCTTCTGCCGGTGTCGGTGGTGCAGCACGTGTCGTAATGCGTGGTCCTAAATCTATTACTCAGAGCAACCAGGCTCTTTATGTAATCGACGGTGTGCCTATTAACGACCGTAACGATGGTGCAACAGATGGTGATATGTATTCACTTCAGCCGGGTTCTCAGGGAATTGCCGACCTCAACCCCGATGATATTGAGTCAATCTCAGTGCTCAGTGGTCCTGCAGCCGCAGCCCTCTATGGTTCAGCAGCAGCACAGGGTGTTATCATGATTACAACAAAGAAAGGTAAGGAAGGTAAAGTTTCTGTTACAATCAGCAACAGTTCACAGTTCTCTAATCCTTTTGTAATGCCTGAATTCCAGAACAAGTTCGGAAACCGTCCTAATGACATTAAGTCATGGGGTGATGAACTTCCCGATGGATTCAATCGTTACAGTCCTAAAAAGTTCTTTAACACAAGTACTAATATCCAGAACAGTGTAGCTCTTACTACAGGTTCTAAGAATAATCAGACATACATCTCTATTGCAACAACAAATGCAAAGGGTCTGATTACAAACAATGGTTATAACCGTTACAACTTCACATTCCGTAACAGTACAAGTTTCCTGGATGACAAGCTTTCATTTGATTTCAGCTTCAACTACATTAAGGAAAATGATAAGAACCTTATGGCACAGGGTCAGTATTTCAACCCTCTGACATCAGTATATCTTTTCCCGCGTGGTGAAAACTTTGATGCTGTCAGAACATTTGAGGTATGGGATGATTCTCGTAAGATCTATGTTCAGAACTGGAACTACGGTGATGCTCTTAAGATGCAGAACCCTTACTGGGTTGCAAAGCGTATGAACCGTACAAACAAGAAGAATCGTTATATGGTAAGCGGTTCACTTAAGTATAATGTAACAGACTGGATGAACATCACAGGACGTCTTCGTTGGGATGATACAGCCCTTATGCACGAAGACAAGCGTTATGCTTCAACAATTGACCTCTTCGCACATTCACCCTATGGCTTCTACGGATACAATAAGAATACCGACCAGTCTGTATATGGTGATATCATGGCTAACATCAACAAGCAGCTCAATGATTTCAACATTTCTGCTAACATTGGTGGATCATTCACAAAGACAAAGTACAATGCATACGGCTTCCAGGGCGGTCTGAAGGCTCCTTCTAACGTATTTACACCAAATGCTATTGATTACGGATCGGCTACAAACGATAACCGTCCTATTTTCAAATCACAGCGTCACAGCATCAATTCATTGTTCGCAAGTGCCGAACTTGGATGGAAGAGCATGCTTTACCTTACACTTACAGGACGTAATGACTGGGATTCAGCTCTCGACGGAACAACACACGAATCATTCTTCTATCCTTCAGTAGGTCTTTCAGGTGTAATCTCTGAAATGGTTGAACTTCCTAAGTTCATCAACTACTTAAAGGTACGTGGTTCATGGGCATCTGTAGGTTCTGCAATCACACCAAACATTACATCTCCCTGGAGATATGAATACAATCCTGCATCAGGAACATACAACACTGTAACATACAAGTTCCCTGAAACATTCTATCCTGAACGTACAGATTCATGGGAAGCTGGTATCACAGGTCGTTTCTTCAACAACTCTTTGACATTAGACTTCACATTCTATCAGAGTAACACACGTAAGCAGACATTCCTTCGTCCTGTAACAGCTGGTGAAGGTTACGACAGAGAATACATCCAGACAGGTAATGTTCGTAACCGTGGTATCGAACTTTCACTCGGTTATCATAAGAACTGGGGCGATTTCGGATGGGAAAGCAGCGTAACATACAGTATGAACCGTAACAAGATCATCGACCTTCTTGACGATCCTGACGAAGTAGTTAAGATGGGTGGTCTGAAAGGTTGTGACATTATCCTTAAGAAGGGTGGCTCAATGGGTGACATCTATGTAAGCACAGACTTCAAGCGTGACGCAGATGGTAACATTGCACTCGATTCAAAGGGTAACGTAATGCAGACAAACCTTAAGGAACCTGTTTACAAGGGTTCAGTTCTTCCTATGGGTGACTGGGGATTCTCTAACGACTTCTCTTGGAAGGGAATTAACTTCGGTTTCTTAATCACAGCACGTATCGGTGGTATCGTAATGTCACAGACACAGGCCATCATGGACGAATACGGTGTATCTAAGCAGTCTGCAATCGACCGTGAGAATGGTGGTATCGCAGTAAACGGCGGTAAGGTTTCAGCAGAAGACTATTACAGTGTAGTCGGTGGTGATAACCCAATCTGGTCTGAATACATCTACAGCGCAACAAACGTTCGTCTGCAGGAAGTACACCTTAACTATACACTCCCCGCAAAACTGCTCAAGGGTGCACAGCTTTCTTTAGGTGTTACAGCACATAACCTCCTCATGATATACAATAAGGCTCCGTTCGATCCTGCTTCTACAGCATCAACAGGTACATACTATCAGGGCTTCGACTACTTCATGCAGCCTAGCCTCCGTACATTAGGATTTAACGTACAGCTTAAATTTTAATACTTTATAATAAGGAATTAACAGATGAAAAAAATAAATATATTAAAATCGTCAATGGCTGGCATTGCAATGGCATTCGCTGCCGGAACAATGGTATCTTGTACCAGTGGTTTTGAAGATGCTAACCGTCCGGGTGAGTTTGTCAGTAACGAAGAACTTGATCGTGACGGATACAGTGTCGGCTCTTTCCTGATTCAGATGCAGAACGAAGCATTCCCTGAGCAGGAGAATACATATCAGATGAACCGTGACCTTATTGGTAACTATCTCGGTCGTTATTTCACATACGCAAACAATGGTTTTGCTGCAAAGAACTTCGCATGTTTCAATGCTCCTGACGGATGGGTAGGATATCCTTTCGCTGACACTACTCCTAAAGTAGTATCTGCATTCAAGGAAGTAGAGAAGCGTACAGACAAGTTAGGATTCAACTATGCATGGGCACTTATCCTCCGTGCACAGGCATTCCTCGTACTTACAGATATGTACGGACCTTATCCTATCGGAGTTGAAGAAGACAAGAGCGCATATTCATCACAGGAAGTTGTTTACAAGAGTCTTCTCGCAGACCTTGATAAGGCAACAGATATGATCAATGCAGAACTCGCTTCAAACCCTGGTAAGATGGGAAACAAAGACGTAGACCATGTATTCCACGGAAAGATCAGCGGCTGGTATAAGTTTGCTAACTCACTCAAGCTCCGTATGGCAGTTCGTATGCGTTTTGCAGATCCTGAATTCGCAAGAAAGGTTGGAGAGAAAGCTGTAGCAGATGGTGTCATGATGACAAATGCTGATAATGCAGCAATCGAATACTTCCCCAATGGTCTTTACAAGACATCTGTAGAGTGGGGTGATACACGTGCATGTGCTGATATTGAAAGTATAATGGCAGGTTACAAAGACCCCCGTCTTGCAAAGTACTTCCTCCCTGTAGCAGAACCTTCTAATCGTGAAATCGTAGGATGCCGTGCAGGTGCCAACATTACAAGTAAGCCTATCGCAGGTAAGATTTATTCTGCAGCTAACGTAGAAAACAGCACAGACGGTGTATGGATGACAGCTTCAGAAATGGCATTCTGTAGAGCAGAAGGTGCTCTTGCAGGATGGTCAGGAATGGGCGGTTCTGTAGAACAGCTTTATAACGAAGGTATCCGTCTGTCATTCGAACAGTGGAAGGCCGGTGGTTATGATGCTTACATCAACAACACAACAGATACTCCTGCCGATTATCAGGACGTAGAAAATGGTTTTGGCGGTAATGCATCAGCAGAAAGCAAGATAACAATCAAATGGGATGACAATGCATCTGAAGAAGAGAAGTTGGAACGTCTTATCACACAGAAGTGGATTGCACTTTATCCTGTAGGTCAGGAAGGCTGGAACGAAATTCGTCGTACCGGATATCCTAAGGTATTTGATGTAGCACAGAGCACATCAGGATACGACATTAAGGTTCCTAACCGTATTCCTTTCGCTCCGGACGAGAAGATTAACAACAAGGCCAACTATGACAAGGCTGTTCAGCTGCTTGGCGGCAAGGATGACTATGCTACAAAACTGTGGTGGCAGAAAAAATAATAACAAATAAGGTATAACAAAGATGAAAAAGACATATAAGATGATTCTTGCATCGGCGATTGCTATGTTTGGCTTCACAGCTTGTAGCGACTGGACCGATACAGAAATTAAGGATTCAGCGGACTTGGTAAATGCTGACAAAACAGCAGAGTATTATCAGGCACTGAGAGAATATAAGGCAAGCGACCATCAGGTAGCTTTCGGATGGTTCGGTAACTGGACAGGTACTGGTGTTAGTCTCGAGAACTCTATGCGCGGTCTTCCCGATAGTGTTGACTTCGTATCAATGTGGGGCGGCTGGAGCAATCCTTCTGCCGACATGATTAAGGACCTCCGTCATGTACAGAACATAAAGGGAACAAAAGCACTTGTTTGCTTCCTCGTATTCGATATTGGAGATCAGCTTACTCCTGAGATTCCTGCTGACAAAGTTGCAGCCGGAATGACTTACACCCAGTGGAGACATGAATTCTGGGGATGGGGTGAAGACGAGGCTTCTCAGCTCGAGGCTACAGAGAAGTACGCAAATGCAATATGTGATACAATTGACAAGTACTCATACGATGGATTTGATATTGACGCAGAGCCTTCTTATGCACAGCCTTTCGAGACTGACAGAGAGTTGTGGCAGAATGCAAATGTAATGAAGAAATTTGTAGAGACTCTTTCAAAGCGTATCGGTCCGAAGTCTGGTACAGGCAGATTACTTGTAGTAGATGGTGAACCTGATGCATTTGCACCTGAGTACGGTGAGTATTTCGATTACTTCATTCTTCAGGCATACGGAGCATCAGGCAATCGTAACCTGAACGGACGTTATGCAAGACAGGCAAAACATTTTAAGGATTATCTCACTCCCGAACAGGTAGCTAATAAGATTATCGTTTGTGAAAACTTCGAGAGCTATGCTAAGACAGGTGGTGTTACATTCTATACAGAAGATGGAAAAGAAATGCCTTCACTTCTCGGCTTTGCTCACTGGGCACCTACATACGAAGGTAAAGAGTACAAGAAGGCCGGTGTAGGAACATTCCATATGGAATACGAGTATGTAATTCCTGGAGCAGAATCTCCATATCCTTTCATGCGTGAGGCTATTCAGATAATGAACCCCGCCAAGTAATTTAAAATATTAAACATTTAGAACAATGAAATTCAATAAGTCATATATATTGGGATGTCTTGCAGTAGGCTCTCTTGCTTTCACATCATGTGGAAACGATGCTGACTACGATACACTGAACAATCAGGCATATATCGAGCAGACAGAGACTAATGCCAATACATCTAAGAAAATAGTTCTTGGTATTGATCCTATTTCAGTTAATCTTAGTGTAAGAATTTCTGACCGTGCACAGCAGGACTGTAACTTTAAGCTTATAGCTGATACAGCAGCACTGAGCAAATATAATGCCAAGAATTCTACAACATTCAAGATGCTGCCTGAAACAAGTTACAAACTTGAAAAGACAGAAGTAACAATTGGTACAGGAATGTCAAGATCAGAATCATTTGGTCTTTCAATCCTTCCTCTTACAGACGAGCTCAAGAATACTGGTGCAAAATATGCTATTGCATTCAGACTTGAGAGTACAGACGGACGTGTAAACGTTCTTGAACCGGGTAGCGAGATTGTTTATATCCTCGATCAGGTAGTTTATCAGGATGTTCCTGTATTCAACAGTGCAAATAACGGAGAGTTCCATTTCTCTGAAGACCTCGCTCTTGAAGAATGGACACTTGAATTCTGTGTAAACATCGATAAACTCGGCCAGGGTATCGGTGAACTCAACAACCAGCAGCTCTTCGGTGGCTGGGGTGCCGATGGTAAGGACGGTGAAATCTACACACGTTTCGGTGATGCTCCTCTTGAAGGAAACCGTCTCCAGATTAAGACACAGGGTACACAGATGAACAGTAACATGAAGTTCTCAGAAAATCAGTGGTATCACCTTGCATTCGTATGTTCAGGTAAACGTCTTACTCTTTATGTAGATGGTCAGCCTGATAACGCTATGGACCTTCCTGGTAAGGTTGTAAACCTTGGTAAGGACAAGTGTACATTCGGAAACCAGGATTACCTCAAGGCAAACGTAATGGTCAGCGAGCTCCGTCTCTGGAAGCGTTCTCTTTCTCAGATAGAGATTCAGAACAATATGTATTCTCTTGATCCCAGCTCAGAAGATCTTTTTGCATACTTCAAGCTTAATGAAGGTGAAGGAAACGACTTCAAGGACTTCTCACCCAATAATAACAAGTTCCATGCTGTTGGTAACACACAGTGGGTTCCCAACCAGAGAATTGACGGTAAGAAATAATATCGTTACAGTATAATATTAACACCCCGGAGACGTTTAATCTTCGGGGTGTTTTTTTATTTCCTCAACAATATCTACACATAATAATCTGAAATATCCATGAAAATAAACAGAAAGAAAATAAAAGGAACTTTTCTGCCTATAGTATTTCTCATATTTATATGTGCTCTTATTGGAGCTTCATACGGAATGATAATATCCTATAAGTTAGGCGATGATCTTAGTTCCGTTCAGCTAATACTTCGTCTCATAGAGGTAATGTTTATATTTGTGTTCGTTGTTTTTGCACAGATTATAATTCATGAGGCAGGTCATCTTATTGCCGGACTGATGCGCGGCTATCGTTTCCTGTCATTTATGATATTAAACTTTATGATAACCCGTAAGGACGGTAAATTCCATTTCTCACGATTCGGCATACCTGGTGCCGGCGGACAATGCCTTATGGTTCCGCCTGCGGAAGGAGATACAGATGCAGGAATAGCATTCTATAATGCCGGAGGCGTGATAATAAATGCCGTAGTAGGAATTGTATCAGGCTTGATATTAGCATTTTTCTACGATTCCATGTCGTTTGAGGCAATATCTTTTGTATGGGCATTTACTATAATAGGAGTGATTTTTGCCATTCAGAATGGTGTTCCGATGAGTATGGGCGGACTTCCTAATGACGGAAAGAACATAAAGGAACTTAAGAAAGACAGATTCTCTACACAGGTGTTTTTAAATTCCATGCGTATCTTAGCATCGTTGCAGCAGGGTGAAGACATTGACAGCGTGATGCCTGAATATATGTGTGACGACAGAGAACTAAATCTTGAAAATTCAATTCATGCCATGGCTCTGAATTTTGATCTCTGTGCAGCAGTCTCGAGAAAAGATTTTGGCAAGGCATGTGTAATAATAGACCGTGCCCTTGAAGCTTCTGACAAGATGGTGGACATTTATGTCAGAGAGTTTAGGATGGAGCAGGTCTTTATGGCTGTAGCATATCCCGCATACGGCCATGATGCAGGCAGACTGATGGACGACGATCTTCGGGCTTACATGAACAAACAGGCATTAGTTCGTCCCGATGTGCTGCGAATGCAGTACGCCTATGTCCGACTTTACGAACACGATGAAGAGAAGGCTGATGCAATTTATGAACGTTTCGTTAAAATGTGCAAGACTTTCTACAACCTCAGTGAAGTGCGCTATGAGACAGAGCTTGTAGACATGTTGCGAAAGATGCCGTTGCAGTGATATTGTATTTTGCAGCAATCTATGTTTATGTAGTTCTGGCTGTATTACATTAAAAAGTCTGTCCAAGGACACACTTTTTCCATTTCATTATCCGATTTTATCGAAAAACACGTACCAATTTTCAGATTGCAGCATATTCTGATACTAAAAATAGAGTGTCTGCAAGTTACCACACGTGACATAGATAGCAAACACACGTAAAGAAGTTTGCAGACACACCTGTATAAGTATGTCAGCCTCATGACATGAGCAGATAAACAAGTTCGTTCTGCCCGTTCCAAGCGTCGTAGTATGGGAAACGAGAATTTTGAAAAAGATCCGTCAATAGGATAATGTGCATCACAAGGCATGTATTAATTACGAGTATAAACTCCATGCGATCTGAGGGTAAGTGGAGGCATTCGTTCCTTTGACCTTATCAAGGCAAGTGTGCACGACATTCATTACCTGAAGGATTGTTTATCCAGATTATCGGGAATGTTAGCGCACTTACAATCCTGCAATATATTAACTACAAAAATGAGAAACCCATTGGCAGAATCAAATGTGCGTTAATTTAATTCTGCCAACGAGTATATATGTTTAATATTCCAGAAATTCATGCTCCTTGTCGAACTGCTCGTTCACCATATTTTCATCAGTTTTCAGCTGCTGGGCAAGATCATCCACGCTGTCAAACTTACGTTCAGAGCGTATGCGGTGACAGAAAAACACAGCCAGTTGTTCGCCGTAGATATTATCCTTAAAGTTCAGAATATTAGTTTCGAGCGTAACCTTAGAACCTCCGAAAGTAGGGCATGTTCCTATGTTAGACATAGCACGTTTCAGTTCCAGACTGTTTTCTGTGCGAGCCTTTACGGCATAAACGCCTGGTGCCGGAATAAGTTTCTCGGTTCTGTCAATCTCCATGTTTGCAGTAGGGAATCCAAGCATTCTGCCGTTATGATTTCCGTCTACGACCTTTCCGCTTATAAAGTAAGGATACCCCAGACATAAAGAAGCCATTTCAACTTCACCCTTGTCGAGATACGAACGTATGAGCGAAGAACTTATGTTTACGCCATTAAGAATGAAAGCCTGTGCAGGAAGCACCTCTATGCCGAGTTCTCTGCCGTAACGAACATAATCGTCGAAACCCTCGCTGCGGTTATGTCCGAAGCGGTTGTCGTAACCCATTACGAGAACCTTTACGTTAAGTTTGTTAAGCAGAACATCCTTCATGAAATCGTATGCCGACAGTCCCGAAGTCTCCTTGTTGAAAGGCAGAACCGCACAGTTGTCCACGTTAGTCTTAGCCAGAAGCAGAAGCTTTTCATCGAAAGTGCTCAGCATCTTAGGCATATAATCCGACTTAAGTACCTGACGCGGATGCTTGTCGAATGTTATCACCGTAGATTCCAGCCCCCTGTTTTCAGCAATTTCCTTTATGTAATTAATAAGAAACTTATGTCCCCTGTGCACACCATCGAAAAAGCCGATGGTTGCCACACAAGGTTTCATGTCGTTAATGTTGTTATCTATAATTATGGTTTTCATTACAATAAATCTTTGACAATGTCCATCCATTCGTTTCCTTCCGGGGCATGAATGGTGTTAAGTCCTGTTCTCTCGGCAGCCTTGCAGTTAAGCTCCGAGTCGTCTATGAATATACTTTCCGAAGCATTTATCCCGGCATCGCTCACAACCTTTCTGAATATATCCTCAGAAGGTTTCATCAGATGCATTTCGTACGACAGAAATACATGTCTGAATAATCTGTCCGTATGTATTCCTGCTTCGGGAAATAGTTTCCTGACAGAATAGTCCCAGTGAATTTTGTTAGTGTTGCTGAGCATGTAAAGATTATATTTCTCAGACAGCTTGTTAAGCATCTCCACTTTCTCTTTCGGAACACCTGCCAGAAGCAGTTCCCAGGCCTTGCAGATATCCTCGTCGCAGGCAGACGTCCTGCCCACGCGGCGCACTTCGTCGCAGAACATCGGGACAGAAATCTTACCAATCTCAAGGTCATAAAAGAAATCCTCCTGACGTTTGTCCACTACATACTGAGCCACGTCGTGAGCCTTTAAGTCATTGAAGGCCCTGATACATTCTTCTCTGTTGAAGCCGGTGAGAATGCCACCGTAATCGAATATTATGTTTTTGTTCATCTTATGCATGCCTTAAAATAGCGGCAATGGCTGCAAAGTTATTAAAAAATAAAACTAATACCAAACAAAGCAATCTTATCTTTATCAGTTCAGAATGTAAAAAAATAAATACTAAAATAAGAAAATGTCAATGTATTTCTTGGCTTTTATACTATAAGTATATATCTTTGCCCCCAATCTTATTATTAATGTTAATTTATAATGTGAAAAATATATGAAAGCACAATTTAGATTATTGGCTGTGTTTGTGTTTTTGCTGTCTGCAATGAACATAAAGGCACACAACGAAAAAATGCCTGTATCGACGTATGACAAGGCAGCAGAAGAACTGCAAGAGTCATGGTGGGGATATTTCGACGGAGACTATGAAAATATATCTGTCATAGGTCTTGGCTCGTCGTTTGATGCTCCGATAGATTACAACTGCGCAATAAGGATAAAGGCTGGAAACCCCGAACTCTTAGGCAAGCGAATAAAGGCATTGAAATATTCGTTTGAGCGTCTGAACTATATAGAGAATGTAAGTGTATGGATGTCTAAGGAACTTCCGGTTTCAGCCAATAAGGCTGACATCTGCTGCGTTCCTGTTGATAAGAGCACGCTTAAATCTTTTGAAAAAGACAACGACGTAAATGTAACACAGTTTCCCGAACCATATCAGGTAGGTAACGAAGACATCTATGTAGGCTATTCGTTTACGGTGACATCCAATGAGGGCGATTTATGTACAAGTCCTATTGTCGTGTCGTATGCAAGCACAATGGAAAATGCATTCTTAATGAACTTCGGCAGCGGATGGATTGACAATGCAGGACGCAATTACGGAAACCTTGCATTCATGCTGCTTGTTGACGACGGCGGAGAGTTCCTGCTGGGCGACGTCAATTATGACATGAAGATAAATGTAGCAGATGTATCGTGCACTACAGACTATATACTTAACGGTAAGGGAGGAATCTTTAACACCAAAGGTGCAGACATTGATGCTAATGGAGAAATCAATGTGGTGGACGTGGAGTCAATTATAGACATGATACTTGAACGAAATACTGTTCCCGCACAGTCACATAAAGACAGCGGAGATGTACTTATGGCAGAGTCTTTAAATGGAAACACGGTCCTCAGACTTCATGCAGACAATGAATACCGCGGATTCCAGATGGACATCGTTGTTCCCGAAGGCTCAGAGATAACATCGGTAGAGACTGGTGCAGCCATGACATCTACACATAACCTGAGATATGCACGCATAGCAGACAACCGTTACCGTGTGGTAGTATCTTCAGACGGAGGCAGTGTCATAGAAGATGAAGACATCCTGAACATAAATGCAGACACAGACGATGTAAGAATAGAGAACATAGTCTTTGCCACAACCGATCTGCAGGTAATGCGCTTTGCCGACATTAAAGGCAGCGGAACAGCATCGGTAGACAATATCAGCTGTGACGAACATAAAGACAACGTTTACAGTATTTCTGGCATCAGGGTAAATCCTGATGAACTTCAGAAAGGAGTTTACATAGTAAATGGAAAAAAGATAATCGTAAAATAAACTATAGAAAGACATCATGAAAAGAAACATAATATTATCGGTTGTTCTGATATTGTCGGCCATTGCAGCAAGTGCTGCCCCGATAACAAGTACACAGGCTGCAAAGAACCTCAGGAACTTTCTTTATGGCAGTTCTGACATGAAGTTCTCACGTGGTCCGATAACAATGGTAACTCCCGACGAGGGCATTCAGCCTTATTACATCTTCAACATTGGAAATGACGGAGGTTTCGTAATCCTTTCGGGTGATGATGCCGCCTGTCCGGTGCTCGGATATTCTTACAAAGGACATTTCGACGTGAACAATGTTCCAGTAAACATGCAGTCATGGCTCGACGGATATGCCAGCTCGATTAAGGAATTGCAGAAACGTAATCTTCCGAAAACTGTACACAGAGTTTACGAATTAGAATATTGGGAAAAGATTCCTCAGCTGATAAAGTCAGAATGGAATCAGCTTTACCCATATAACGAGTTTTGTCCTGATTTTAACGACGGCAACGGACATCGTCCTACAGGATGTGTGGCTACAGCCATGGCACAGGTGATGTATTATCACAAGTGGCCTGCTGACGAAACTGCTAAGATTCCCGAATATAAATTCATAGATGAAGAATTTCTTGGTGGCGACGGAAGTGAGAGAATAATAGAAGCATTGGAGCCTACAGTGTTCGACTGGGATTCTATGACAGACACCTATGATTACTATTCAAGTAAGAAATCACAGGATGCAGTTGCAGAACTTATGAAATATGTAGGTCACAGCGTCAGAATGATGTATGGTGTCAATGCATCGGGAGCTTATTCGGAAAACATTGCCATGTCGCTGATAACATTTTTCGGATACAGAAATACAGCCAGACTGCTGTACAGAGGCAATTATAATTCGCAGAAAGAGTGGGAGAAGATTATGTACGACGAACTGGCAGAGGGAAGACCTATCCTTTATTCTGGCGTAACGAAGAAAGAGGAAGGCCATCAGTTTGTATGTGATGGTTACGAAAAGGGCTACTTCCATATCAACTGGGGCTGGGGCGGACAGAGTGACGGCTACTTTAAACTTGAAATTCTCGATCCGTTAAACCAGGGAACAGGTGGTGCAGGTTCAGGAATGGCATTCTCAGAAGCGCAGTCCGCCGTAATTGGTGTCCAAAAGCCTTTGGCAAACGATTGTATGAAGGTTGGATCATTCTCGGCAAATATCGGAGAAACAGGATATTTCAATATTGCCCTTAACAATTCACGTAAGAATAACATAGCACTTCAGTTTGACCTTAAACTTCCAGAAGGCGTATCAATACCGAACGACGGAGAGGGTACACCAAGAGTAAGTCTGATAAGAACCCGTTTTGAAAAGAATAGTCATAAGGTTGATGTTAACAGACTTGCTGACGGAAATTATCGTTTCATTATTTATTCTCCGTCCAACAGTCTTATAAAAGGTACCAGAGGTTCGATACTTAATGTCATAGTGAAACTCTCTGCATCAATGACCAAAGGCGTTTATCCCGCGCAGATAAGTAATGTTGTGCTCTGTAATAATAAATTCCAGAGTATAGACATCAAGGGCTGTGACTTCAATATCGAGGCACAGGGAGAAACACTGCTGTTAGGAGATGCCGATAAAAACGGAAAGGTAGAACAGGCCGATGTCGATGCAATCGTCGGAAGTATTATGTATGAAAATCCTGCATCGTTCGACTTTAAACTTGCCGATGTCGATGCCGACGGAATGCTCGACGTATCTGATGTTATGCAGACTCTTGACATTATTCTTTCTAATAATGGAAGTGACAGAAACATCGTTGCAACAGAAACAGATAAGAACGACAGACTGTATCTTGAATTCAAGGATTATGCGCTCCGTCTGATGTTTAAGAATAACACAGTTTGCAAGGCTTTGCAGTTTGATGTAACCATACCGGCAGAAATTAATATAAACGATGTAGTGGCATCTGCACGTATCAGCGGATTCAACGTACTGTTCAAGCAGATTGCGACAGGAAAGTACCGCATCATTATATTCTCTTCGGAAAGTGCAAACGTAAAAGACAGTGAAGGAGAGCTGGCACAAGTAATTTCGGACACAGATGTTACAGAAGCTAAGATAAGTAACGTAATAGCCGTGACATCCGACCTGCGTAAGTTGCTGCTTGCTGACACAGACTATAAACTGCCTACAGGTATTGAAGAAATTTCTGCAGATGAAGACTTGACGACACAGATATACACTCTTCAGGGTGTTCGTGTAGATAAAGACGTAAACAGACTTGAAAGAGGCATATATGTTATAAATGGAAAGAAAATAGTTATAAAGTAATAAATTCCTTTTAAATCTTTTCTGAGGGCCGCGGTACTTTTGTACTGCGACTCTTTTTTTATTCATAATATTCAGTCACTTTATTAGAAAAGAAATAAAGACGCACTGCATACTCTGCCGATGCCTGGGGTACAGGTATAGAAATAACCGAAAGCAGACTTATGCCGTGACCGACATTCTGAAGATAATATACAATGTAAATAGAAAGAATATGCCCAGAAGTAAGATGTAAATAGAAAATTCCATTAGTTGGTAGCGCAAGATGCATAAATCTTGCGTTCCTGCTCATTTTTTGTTATACGGCAGAGCGTTTTTATGATAAAACAAAGAAATAATTATACCGTAGTATTAGTTTTTCATCAGTATCTGCCATTGATGAACACTTATACAGTGTAAGAATACCCCTTCAAACTATGTCATACAGACAGATTTACGCCATATGTTACCGAAATATCACCTTATAAATATCTGTATTTCTTTATGTTACGATACCAAGAATGCTGCTATAGATAAAACCGATGGTAATACGCATAAATCGCGCTGTTATTAAATTTAAAGAAAGAACGTATGTTCTTCCTACGGTATTTTAAAAATGAGATATATGACAGACACAGACTTCAGTCCTTAGCATTATTATAACAGATGGTAGTAATCGAAATTTACAATTATGAAATAATAAGTCATCAATAGCACCTATCGTTAAAACCCTTAGCCGACACTTTGCGAGCATCGGTTCTGTTAATACTTTTGCATCGGTTTTAAAAAACAAAATAAAAATGAACGAAACAATGATTATTTGGATGTCTGTTATTGCAGCAGTGTTGTTAGCATTTGTATTAAGAGGAATACAGAAGTTTAGAGAATCTGCACATGCAGGAAAGCCTGCACGTTTCATAGAGTATGCAAAGGATAAAGAGATTTTCTACTGCCCCGGCGACGAAGACTAATTAACACTAAAGAGCAAAGATGATAGCATCTTCAGACAAAGAAATCTGTAGCTTCCTGGCTAATTATGCAGCCTGGATGTTAGGATGCGGAGCAACATGTATCCGTATAGAAAAGAACGTTGAGCGAATGGCTGAGGCCTTCGGCTTGAACTGTGAAATAAACATAATGCCTTCGCACATCGTTCTTTCCGTATGGAACAGAGAACACACCGAATCGTATATTACAACATGTAAGATTCATCGCTGCGGCATAAGCTTCAACATTAACACACTTCTGAGCCGTCTCAGCTGGGCAGTGGCAGATAAAAAGATAGACTATAAAGGTGCTGTCAGAACATTTCAGCAGATAACCACTACAAAGCCGGAGAACAAATATCTGGTACTCCTGCTTGCATCGTTTGCCAACGGATCGTTCTGCCGTCTGTTCGGCGGAGACTTTATTTCAGTAGGAATAGTATTCATGGCTACGCTGATAGGTTACGGTCTGAAACTGTTATTGTTAGATTATCACACGCACATTCGCATAGTTTTTCTGTGCTGTGCCTTTGTGTCATCGATTATAAGTGCCGCCGGAAAACTGTTCGGTCTGGGCGCAACCCCGGAAATCGCACTTGGTACCAGCGTGCTTTACCTTATACCCGGTATACCTTACATCAATTCGATAAGTGATCTGCTCGACGGTCATTATCTGTGCTCGTTCAGCAGATTCATGGATGCAATGGTACTTACCACCTGTCTTTCATTGGGACTCTGCGGAGGCTTGTTCTTAATGAAGCAGGAATGGTTTTAAAGATTTGTCGTCATGCTGTTTAATATCTTACAAGACGGATTCTTTGCTGCCATTGCTGCAATAGGTTTTGCCAGCATAAGCAATCCTCCCCACCGTGCATATAAGTACTGCGCTCTGATAGCCGCCATCGGCCATTCAATACGCTACATACTTATGAACCATGAGATGATACACATGCATATCATCACGGCAAGTTTCCTTGCTGCACTGAGCATCGGACTGTTTGCTGTATTCCTTATGCCAAAGGCAAAGGCACCTGCGGAGACGTGTCTGTTTCCGGCTCTCCTTCCTATGATTCCGGGAATGTATGCTTATCGCACTATAGCTGCCCTCGTGCTGTGTCTGTGCAATCAGGAAGAGGAAGTGTTCAATCATTATCTGTATCTCTTCTCTTACAATGCATTCACATGTGCAGTGATAGTATTAGGAATGGTTATAGGAGCCACGATACCTATATTCCTGTTTAAGAACACCTCTTTTCAGGCAACAAGATAGGTAAAACATACATTTATATAAAAAAGATTTGATATTCACAGGAATTATATATATCTTTATTCAATCATTAGTAGAAGGTTAGTTATTTTAAAAGGTAAAAGTTTATGGAACTGAGACAGCTCAAGTATTTCGTCAAGGCAGCAGAGATGCTTAATTTCTCTGAGGCAGCCAAGGCACTGTTTATAACCCAGAGCACACTTTCGCAGCAGATAAGGCAGTTGGAACAAGAAATGAATACGCAGCTGTTTCAGCGTAACAGTCATGAGGTACGTCTTACAGAAACGGGTGAGAGTCTTTTGTCTTTTGCTCAGCGTACTCTTCACGATGCCGAGGCATGTATGGACCGCATTCACGATTTGCAGCACGTAATGACCGGTACGCTTAACATAGGTGTAACCTTTACGTTCAGCCCTATACTTACAGAGACGCTCTTAGACTTTATGAAGCAGTATCCGGGTGTAAAACTGAACATCTATTACAAGTCGATGAAGGAACTGCTTGAGATGCTCTTGCGCCATGAGATTGATTTTGCACTGGCATTCCGTCCCACGGTACACATGAAAGATATTGAGTCGCATGTACTCTTCAACAATCATCTTGCCGCAATAGTACAGTCGTCGCATCCGCTGGCAAAACTGTCAAAGGTTTCTCTCGGCGAATTGCAAAAATACGAACTGGCGCTGCCGGCAAAGGGACTTCAGGCACGCAACGAATTCGATAAGATTCAGTCTTTATATTATACTGACTTTAAGGTACGCATAGAACTTAACGAGGTTAATATCCTGCTGAAACTTATACGACAGAGTAATCTGGTAACTGTCCTTTCAGAAGCCACCATACATAATGAGCCGGGAGTAAAGGCTGTTCCGCTCGATTTCCAGGGAAACGACATGGAAGGCTGCATACATCTCCTGAAGAATGCATACCGGAAACATTCGGCACAGGCTTTCATACACATGCTGTGTGAATCGAATGCCGTACGCGCACGCATTAACGACTGGCTGTAATATAAATTATTTTTTATTCTGATTATACGTAGTTTTAATTTTACGGTTGTTTTGTAGCATAAGGTTTAAAGCAAGTATGTATTGAAATAAGTCGTCCTTTCATTCAGTTTTAAATAAATTTTATTCATAGCAATTACCAACAATATTGATTTTTAGGACTTATCTGATATATACCCTGTACAAAACAGAACGAAAGGATGTGATAGCACCACATCCTTTTTTATTGTCATGTATCACGACTTCTAAGTCTTTAACTATGGCTGTCATTGCCATGTAAATTTTAAAAAACGTTCGTCTTAGCAGGATGAAATGATGCTGAAACGAACGTTCTTTGGTGTGATTTTGGATATTGTTAAATCTTCAAATAAGATTTAAGTGCTTCAACATACTCCTCCAAGGCAGATTTCCCTTCTTCTGTAATCTTGCAAGTGGTATGTGTCTTCTTGCCTATAAATTCTTTGGTCACCTTGATGTAACCGGCTGCGTTTAGTTTATCTAATTGTACACTTAGATTACCAGATGTAGCCTCTGTCTTTTCTTTCAAGTAGTTAAAATCCGCTTCCTCAACAGAAACTAAAATGGTCATGACTGCCAGACGCAGTTGTGAGTGTATGATCGGATTTAATTCTTTGAACATTGTTTTAATGATTTATAGTTTAAGATATGTCCCGGAATAACCAGCATTAAAAGAAAAGACAATCCACCAAGTAAATCCCATTCCAGACTGAAATTTCCATATATCAATAAATCAATCAACATATAGATACTTATTACGAAACTGATAACGGGAAAATAAGTCATGCTTTTTTCATTCGTTATAACTCCTGTACATGCTGTACCTATTCCGACATACAATAGTGATAACGGTAACATCGGAATGAAAAAGAATATTTTAGTAAACATACCCATTACAAAGATAGTTAGTACCGTAAGTATAAAAAGTGAGTTAATGACTCTCCATACATTTCCTACAGCTTTATCGGTATAGGTGATTACAAGTGTTTCCCTTTTCTTCTGGATGCTCTTCTCAAAAATTATAGGAATAAACAAGATAAACCATAGGCTATGCCAATACATGTTGGATGTGACACTGCATAAGACATAGACGACTATGGAAATTATAACGGAAGTGTAACCATAGTATAGTAACATGTTTCCGCTACCGACCTGCAAATTTTGCTTGGTCTGTTGAATCATTTTAGAAATCAATTCCAAGCTTTCTTTTTCTGTGAATTTGTTCTCGTTCATGTTTTTACATTTAAAGTGGTTTGTAATATAAACTACAAATATAAAAATATAGGGCCGTGCACCTGCCCTCATCTATATTGTGTAATGCAAATATAAAGTGGTTTACAATATAAACCAAATAATAGTCTGACTTTTTAATAAAAAGTATATAAAAAGACTATTTTATGTAGTAATTTCTGCCTTTTTGTGGTTTTACGTGGTATTTTATGTGTCTTTATATCGTGTGTTTTTGTGGTTACGGCTGTAATATTTATTATTATAGCAATATCTTTATTCGTAATAGTACTAAAAAAAATATGTAATAACAGCCTCGAAAACTATTGATATAAATAGATATTCAGTATTATGTTATCAAGACCAACCAGTAGATACTAATATGGTATGTATTATTCTGAAGTTGAACTCTGCATAAAATCATACGCACTATGCAGAGTTTATGATATTTTGTTCATGAAAGGACACAAAAAAAGCAGTTACATAACGTAACTGCTTGATTATTGAAGTGGGCCATCTTGGGCTTGAACCAAGGACCTCCAGATTATGAGTCCGATTTAAATGATATTATATGATTCCTAAACACTCCTTATTTATATTGATAACCAACGTATTACGATGGGCGTCATTTAAATTGAAATTCTATAAATACCCAGGACTGAAATAGTTTGTTTACGCATTGTTTACGCAAATAATAGAAAAACAGAAGAAAGGTACCTTCATATAGTACTTTCACAAAAATACTATAGAGGAAAATAGAGGAAAATAGAGGAAAATAGAGGAAAATAGAGGAAAATAGAGGAAAATAGA
>JAHHQW010000023.1 GCA_020026195.1 Prevotella sp. | reverse complement strand
GACTAAATTACTGAACATCAATAGATAAATATATTTTTAAGGGACGACTAAATAATCAGAATATAAAGACAATAAAAAAGGCACATCCGAATTAACGGTTGCGCCTTTTTTATTATTCTTTGGTAGCAATTAAGCTTCCTTAGTAACGAAAGCTCTCTTTTCTGCAATACGAGCCTTCTTACCTGTAAGATTACGGAGGTAGTACAGTTTTGCTCTGCGAACCTTACCGCGCTTGTTAACTTCGATGCTGTCGATAGCGGGTGATTCCATAGGGAATATACGCTCAACACCTACTGTACCTGACATCTTGCGTACTGTGAAACGCTTCTTGTCACCGTGACCAGAGATGCGGATTACGACACCACGATAAAGCTGGATACGCTCTTTTGCACCCTCAATGATTTTGTAAGCAACTGTAATTGTATCACCCGGTTCGAAAGAAGGGAACTTTTTGCCAGTTGCAAATGCTTCTTCTGCAATTTTAATTAAATCCATTTTTTTTATAATTAAATTGTTTCATTGTTCTAACGCAACATAACAGGCAACACTTCTTCCTGTCAGCGATTACGCCAGAAGCGGATGCAAAGATAATACATTTTACCTATTTCAACAAAAAATTACTCATATATGATTCTTTTTATCATTGTTTTTCTAAATTATGACAATAATATTGTGATGTTTTGTTTAACTTTGCATTAATACAATATTTCAGGTATGAATAGAAAATCGTTATTAGTTTGCGCGTTAGGCGTGTTGTTGACCGGTGCTACTTCGTGTACCTCTCAATACAAAGTTGTGAACGTGGACAGAACACGTGTTGTAATCGACGACCGTTTCGATGAGGCTCCCGATTCTGCTGCAATTGCATTAGTGGCTCCTTACAAAGTGGCCGTAGACAGTATATCGTCTCCGATAGTTGGAAGAGCAGCTAACAGTATGGAAAGATGTGCACCTGAGAGTCGTCTCTCTAACTTATTGTCAGACATCCTGATATGGGGTGCAGAGAGAGTAGGCGAGAAGCCCGACTTCGCTATATATAACATGGGCGGAATTAGAGCAACTCTTACTGCCGGCGACGTTACTTATGGTGATATTCTTGACGTGGCTCCGTTTGAGAACAAGCTCTGTGTATTCACTCTTACAGGCGAACAGGTTCTTAAACTCATGAACGAGATTGCCGCACGTGGTGGCGAAGGTGTAAGTCACAGCATACGCATGGTGATAACAAAGGACAAGAAGTTTGTTTCTGCGACCATCAACGGCAAGGAGATAGACAAGGCAAAGAAATATCGCGTTGCGACACTTGATTATCTTGCACAGGGCAACGACGGAATGCCTACTCTTGGCGAGGGAACAGATGTAAAGTCGCTCACAGACAACAAGTACAATGTGCGCTTTATTATAATGGATTATTTTAAGAGTCTGATGAAGCAGGGCAAGGCTGCAAAGTCAGAAATAGAAGGACGTATTATAGTTAAGTAAAGATGAAAGCAAAGTATATAATTTCGATGCTGATGTTATTCTTCGTAACATCACTGTCGGCTCAGAACAAGAAGTTAGTCGTAGTACATACAAATGATACTCACAGCTGTATAATGCCAGTCAAGGAGACAACACTCGAACGTATCGTTGCCGACAAGGGCGGATTCATACGCCGTGTGTCTTATGTAAAGCAGGAGCGCGAGGCTAATCCCGACATGCTGCTGTTTGACAGTGGCGACTGGTGCCAGGGTTCTCCTTTTTACAATCTCTACAAGGGAGAGGTGGAAGTAAAGCTCATGAATATGATGAAGTACGATGCAGCCGTAATAGGTAATCACGAATTCGACTTCGGACTTGAGGCAATGGCCGATATGTTCCGTCTTGCAGAATTCCCCATTGTATGTGCTAATTACGATTTCACAGGAACTCCTGTCGAAGGTCTTACAAAACCTTACGTAGTCTTACAGCGTGGTGATGTAAAGATTGGTGTGTTCGGTATATCTCCAAAGATTGAAGGACTTGTAAGCGAGACCAACTGTGTAGGTGTTAAGTTCGAAGACCCTATCGTTGCGGCACAGAAGGCAGCTGACGATCTGAGAAACAAGGAGAAATGTGACGTCGTAATCTGTCTTTCACACATGGGCTGGGGCGATACAGAGTTTGAGGATAAGAACATCATGGCTAAGACGAGAGGTATCGACCTGTTCCTCGGCGGACACTCTCACACATATTTCGACGAACTTGAGTACGTTAAGAATCTTGATGGCGAAGAAATTCCTAACGACCAGAACGGAAAGCACGGAGCTTTCATCGGAAGAATAGAATTAGAACTTGAAAAATAAAAACTAAAGATTATGTTGAAACAATTATTAATTCTTATTGCCAGTGCTTTTATAGCACCGTCGGCAATGGCTGTAAACAATACCGTTAATGGTTCTTGTATAGTAATGGATGATGACGATGATGATTACTATGATGACGTAGACGATAAGGACGAAAACATCATTGCAATCCGTCGTCCCGAAGTTATCTGTCGTAATGTCTCAAGACGCAGTGCAGACCTGATGATAAAGGTATGGGTACGTAACAAGACAAACAGAACTGTCAAGGCAGTAGTTCAGGTAGAGGTGGAAGACCAGAATGACAGAAAGGTAGCTTTCGTAAACGATGAAGTAACTATTCCCGCAGGAAAGGCCATCGTTTCTAAGAATGTAGTTACCGTAAAGAATCCTCATCTTCACTCAGTAGAGCCTTCATACCGTTATGAGGTTGAGGCCGAAGTTGAAGGTCTGAGAGGCGAGGATCTGTCAAGGTCAAAGGGACGTAAGTTCTTCATCTCACATAATTATGGCAATGCCCATAAAATTGATAAAAGAGCTGTCAAGGTAAGTTCTCAGAAACTGAAACTTCAGAAGGTGAAGATGTAATACGCATATTTTACGGCGAATACATATAGAAAGAATCCCCGCAGTACATGTTTGCTGTGGGGATTCTTTTGTATAATAAATAGTTGTTACAGATTAGTTTATGGTATGTCATGACACAGACTGCAAGTAAGCAGAGTCTGTCTGCCTTACGAATGCCATGAGGTAAAATGCTGTATGTGTATTTAAGACATGTAAACACATAAGAGAAAGCATGCAGATACACGTGTCTGCGTCTGTCAATACACGAGTGTCAGTTTGCAGACATACGGTTATGTCTCAGCATACTTACAATGAAAAAAGTGTTTTTATGCCTTCCCTTTAAGTCATAAAAACACTTCCTTAAAATCGTTTGTTCCGAGCAGTCTTTCATAAATATCAGACTATCCGGACAGTCCGTATCGTATTGTTATTCCTTTTCAATACCGGTGACGTCACGTCAGTCACGATTTCCCTTTTCTCTCTTGATAAGATACAGGACATTTACACCGGCGCAGAACAGTCCGAAGAATACGGCAAATATAATTTCCTGCATAAGGAATGCAACATCATTGTCGAAAAGATGTACTATGCCTATCATCATGAAGAAATATAACAGTGTGAGTTCGGTGAAAGCCCAGTATTTGAATTTCCTCATGTGTACTATTGGTTCGCTCATTCTTCCGCTCTTAATGCGTATGTAAGTGCATAAGGCCGCAATTGCGAGTCCGCATACAGCCGACATTATAACCTCGTCTATAAGTCCCTTGTTTATAGAGCCTGATGCAAAATGGTATAAAGCAAGTATGGTGGTTAATACGCCTACGAATACATACAGAAAGAACATTACAGCTCTTTTAGTTGTATAGCTTTTTTTATTTACGTTATTCATGTGTTTTGTATTATGGTTATATCGCAAATATAACGATATAATGGATAAGTTCCAAATTGCGGACACAAAAAAAATCCCAAAGTTTATGAAATAAATACTAAAGCATTTATCAAAATATATTGTCGCTGTATGTTACGCAGTGTTATTCTGCATCACTGGTGTTTAAATATTAAATTATCAGATTATGCTGTGTCAGACAGATACAATGACACTCTTAAATGGTAGTAGTGTATATGTTATTTTAATGATGAGATAATCCCTCTAATCTTTGATAATTCCAATATCTTGTTATATCTTTGCTACAACAAAAACGAACAATAACATTATGCTATATTTTGATAACGATTATCTCTGCGGTGCACATCCGCTGATAATGAAACGACTTAACGAGACAAACATGGAACCCACCGTAGGTTATGGTCTCGATCCTTACTGCGAGAGTGCAAGAAACAAGATACGCGAGGCATGTGGTGCGCCTGATGCCGCAGTACATTTTCTTGTTGGAGGAACGCAGACCAATGCAACGGTAATTGACGGACTCCTTGCACGTCATGAAGGAGTACTTGCCGTCGATTCGTCTCATGTCAATGTGCACGAGAGCGGAGCCATCGAAGCCTCGGGGCATAAAGTTCTTGTACTTCCTTCGCACGACGGAAAGGTAGCGGCAGAAGATGTGGATAAGTATATCACTGATTTCTATGGCGACGAGACCTATGAACACATGGTAGCTCCAGGAATGGTTTACATCTCTCAGCCCACGGAATACGGCACACTATATACACTTGAAGAGTTAGAAGCCCTCAGTGCAGTATGTCACAAGCACAGCATACCTCTTTATGCCGACGGAGCACGTCTCGGATATGCCCTTGCAGCACCAGAGAATGATGTAACCATAAAGGATATGGCACGTCTGTGCGATGTCTTCTACATCGGCGGTACAAAAGTCGGAGCTCTTTTTGGCGAGGCAGTAGTATGTACACGTCCCGACCTGCTGAAGCATTTCTTCCCATTGGTAAAGCAGCACGGAGCACTCCTTGCCAAAGGACGACTGTTAGGATTACAGTTTGATACCCTGTTCACCGACAATCTGTATATGAACATCGGTGCCCATGCCGTGCGCCTTGCCCTGAAACTAAAACAGGCATTCGTGGCTAAAGGTTATGAGACATTCATTGATTCACCCACAAACCAGCAGTTCTTCCGTCTGCCGAACGACAAGATAGATTATCTTGCAGAGTATGCCGGATTCTCTGTCTGCGGAGCACGCGGTGAGACACACAGCATTATCCGTCTTGTTACAAGCTGGTCTACACGCGAAGAAGATGTAGACGCACTTATAAAACTGCTTTAGTCCGTACACGATATTTACTTATAAAAGTGTAAGCATGACGTTCAAGAAACTCATACTTACACTTTTTTTTGTTCTTAAAACGATAAAAACCACGTTTTTTCTTAATACTGAGAATATAAATAGAAACTACAGTTTGCAAAATGATATATTATTGAAGAATTATTTAATAAAAACAAAATTTTTATTGAATAATATATCGTAATATTTGGAAGCAATCGTTTAAAAATCTATATTTGCCCAGTTAAAATCGTGAATTAAAACATTATATAATAGAGAGTTATATACTAATCCTGAATTGAAAAACATTTATTACAGCGACTGTAATTGAAAATATTCAAATCTAAAAACATATGAGAAAAGTTTTATCATTATTATTATTGCTTGTATTATTGCTGCCTGAATCAAAGGCGCGGCCTGTAAGTAAGAAAGAAGCCGAACGAGTGGCATCGGAGTTCCTAAAAGGTAAACAGAACAGAAAAGACGCACGTCTCACTATGCTCGCAACGTCAGCAGAGAGAGCCGGAAGAATGACGCTCCTTTCAGGCACAGCACAGCCATTCTATGTGTTTAACGTAGGA
Source organism: Prevotella sp. (assembly GCA_020026195.1). Taxonomy (GTDB): domain Bacteria; phylum Bacteroidota; class Bacteroidia; order Bacteroidales; family Bacteroidaceae; genus Prevotella. Next base: position 29,520 of record JAHHQW010000023.1, on the reverse strand, counting down.
ACTGATGAAGGATTCGTAATCGTAGCTGCCGATGATGCAGCCGGTACGGTGTTGGGCTATGCCGACAACGGAACATTCTCTATCGACGATGCTCCCGAAAACCTCATTTCAATGATGGATATGATGGCAGCATACGTAAAATATGCTGCTGATAAAAGTATCACGACGGCTTCTGTAGAGAAAGGAACACCAGTCGTAGAACCTCTGTTAGGAAATATCAAGTGGAACCAGATGTATCCCTACAACCTGAAATGTCCGGTATACAAAGACAAGACAGGCGAGGAGTTCCATTATCCCACGGGATGCGTCGTAACTGCAATATCACAGATTATGCGTTTCCATAAATATCCAGCAAAAGGCACGGGTAAGGGAACATACAGTTTTATGGGCGAGACCCTTGTGGCAGATTATGGAAATACAGAATACTTATGGGATGATATGCTTGAGCAGTATCCTGCCGAAGGTGTAGATGCACGCAATGCCGATGCAGTTGCCACGCTTATGGCACAGATGGGTGTTGCCACACAGATGCAGTACGACATTAACGGCAGCGGTACATACGACCCGTTAGTACCTGAGGCACTGCTCGATCATTTCGGTTACGACAAGGGTATGTCTTTGAAATACAGAAACTACTATACCTCTGACGAATGGATGAAGATGCTTACCGACGAACTTGACCAGCATCGTCCCGTGTATTATGGCGGACAGTGTACTGATGGAAAGGGCGGACACGCATTTGTGTGCGATGGCTATGACAGTAACGGTTTCGTACATATCAACTGGGGATGGGGTGGTAACAGCGACGGCTGGTTCTCTATCAACCATCTCGACCCGGAGAAGTTAGGAACAGGTGGCGGCACCGGAGGTTTCAACCTCAGTCAGTCCATGCTTTTAGGCATTCAGCCCGCACAGGAGAATTCTACAGAGAACGTATGGCCCATCTACAGTGTGGTAGGTGTTAATATGACATATTATTCACAGGATATGTCAGTGTTCATGGACGTTACCAATCAGCGTGCAAAAGAATTCAGCGGCAGCATGGGACTTGCCATAATGTCAGAAGGAAAGATTCTCAAGGTAATTGACGAACAGACCGTCAGCCTTGAAGCATTCCCTTCAAAGAACAATACAGTATGGTATCAGAACCGTAATATAAGCAGAAAGACAGATGTTGCCGACGGTACATACAGCATATATCCTGTATTTAAGAAGAACGGAACAAACGAATGGAACGTTATACGCTGCTTCGTAGGAACACCACGTGAGTGTCCGATAACAGTGAAAGGCGGGTTCATCAGTGGCGAAGACACACACAAGAAGGCACCAAATGTAGACCTTCTTACAAAGATAGAGCCGCAGACTCCAGTATATGCAGGAGGTTACGGCAGATATAACGTAACGGTACGTGTAAACGACAAAGACAACTGCATACAGAACATGACTCTTGTGTTCATCAATGTAGAAGACAAGAACATGACGGATACTATAAAGTCTAATCTCTGTGTGTACGACGGATGTACAGAAAAGGTAAGCATAACAGGAAAACTCAGCGAGACACTCACACCCGGAAAGTATTATGTTGATGCGTACTCAAGATATAACATGAAGGACGAGAGCGATAAGTTCAACGATACAGAAGTAGGACGTACGGTCCTCGAAGTACTTCCGCCTTCACAATATCCCGTTCTCGGTTTAGTATCGCCTGCATTCTATATCAACGGCGAGGGTAATCAGGAAGCTGTGCGCGAGGCAGAGACTCTCATAACAGGTGCTAACATAATGAACTATGCGACATCAGGTACAACCGACGTCATAATGTATCTTGTAGACAAGAACAATCCTGAGAAGAAATATGTAAACACGATGGCAAACGAAGAGTTCCTTGCCGACGGAAAGGCAAAGCGAGTTCTGTTCTACAATCCTTTAGGCGTAAACATAGCCCCCGGAGAATACTATATGTATTTCAGAGCAATGTGCGGTACTGATACCATCGACGTGGCAACAGACTTTGCTCCGGTGGAGATAAAGATTCTTGAGAACAACGACTGCGTACTTCACTGCGACAAGATAGCAGGACTTCCCGACGTTATAGAGAAAGGCGTCAAGTATCATCCCGAATTTACGGTAACGGCACGTCAGGACTATAAGGGACAGATAAAATTCGGTATGTGTAAGTTCAACCACATGGGCGGTGAGCCTATTGTCTTTGAGTTCAATGCCGACATGAAGGCTGGCGAGACAAAGACATTCAGTAAGAAGTACGGTTACACTCCGTCTGCCGAACTTGAAGGCGATTTCTATATCCTTTATGCTCAGTACAAGCCTAAGGGAGCTAAGAAACTACAGCCTATGACAGGTGCTGCAAATTATTACAAACAGATTTACTTCGGTGTTCTTTCCGGAATAGAAGAGATTGCCGATGGTGCAGGCATCGTAGTGAATTATGACGGTAACGGCTTCTCAGTCGAAGGACAGAATGTAGAAGTAATCCGTACAGAAGTCTTTACTGTAGACGGAAGCAGAACTGACGATACATCTTTAGCCCCCGGCATTTATATACTTCGCATTACAACCGATAAAGGTACGGTAATAAGAAAAGTAAGAATGTAATAATTATTTAATCTGAGGCGGATGACATTAAGGTTATCCGCCTTTATTATTTGTTTCTGGTGACATATTTCTTTGTGACACATACAGATAAGTCCCTGCTGCTTCTATATAAGTAATGTGGCATTGTATTTATAAATACAAATTACCCGTTTGTCTGCACATACAGTCCGATAATAACGGATATTATAATTGGTTTATAAAAAACTTTGTACATTTGCGCGTCAAAACATTTTTATAAACAAAATTATTTATGTACAAACCAAGGTTTAACAAGCGTAATGTCCTAAAGTTTACGAAATTCGGACGTAAGGGATATTCGCTGTTTGCCAGTCTCGGTAAAGAAGTGATTATCGGAACACTCGGAGCATGTACGCTGGCACAGGCAGCAAAGGCCGACAACATCAGTGCTAACGTAATGCCCAACGACTCCGTGACACTGAACATCGACCGTAACACAGTGCTCGGGGAGGTAGAAATCACCGGAACGCGTGCACCGCTTACAGACAGGCAGAACGTGAGAATGGTAACTGTACTGGATAAGGCTCAGATTAAGGCTGCCCCGGTACAAAGTATTAACGACTTGCTGAAGTACGCCGTTGGCGTGGATGTACGGCAGCGCGGTGCAATCGGTGCACAGACCGACGTAAGTATCCGAGGAGGAAACTACGAACAGATTACACTGCTTCTTAACGGCATCAACATCTGCGACCCGCAGACGGGACACAACGCATTCGACTTCCCCGTAGACATCAGCGAGATAGAGAGAATAGAGATTCTCGAAGGACCGGCAGGCAGGGCTTATGGCACGTCGTCGTTGTTAGGTGCCATCAACATAATAACAGTCCCGCAGAAAGAAACAAGCGTTTCGGCACATGTCGGCGGCGGCTCGTACGGATACATGGATGTCGGCGTAAGGGCAAACATGGCATCGGGTAAGTTTAATAATCAGATATCGGGCAGCTACACCCGCAGCGATGGTTTCTCACGCAGCAGAGACGGTCAGCTGAATACCGATTTTAAAGGAGGAAAAGCATTCTATCAGGGAGTTTACAATGACAGGAACCTCAGTGTAAACTGGCATGCAGGCATGAGCATCAAGAATTTTGGCTCAAGTACATTCTATCACCCCTCGTTTGACAATCAGTTTGAACACACTTTCAAAAGTTACACGGCACTACAGGCACGTACCGTGATAGGAAACTTCCATTTCAATCCCTCGGTTTACTGGAACCGTAACATGGACCGTTTTGAACTTGTGCGTGGCAGCGAAGAACAGGTACCGTTTAATTTCCACAGAACCGACGTATACGGACTTAATCTTAACTCATATTTCGACTGGCTTTTAGGTCGCACGGCATTCTGTGTCAATGTACGAAATGAAGACCTCGTGAGCACCAATCTCGGCGAACCATTAGGAAAACCGAAACATATTCACGGAAGAGACAAATATTATGAGTTCGGCATCAACCGCACCAACATAGCACTCACTTTTGAACATAACATCCTTTTAGACCGGTTCAACCTCTCTGCCGGATTCGTTGCCGTAAAAAACACATGGAACGAGATGCACATGAAAGTCTATCCCGGCGTGGATGCCAGTTACCGCATAGGCAGTAACTTCAAGATCTATGCATCCTACAACACGTCGCTGCGTATGCCATCGGTTACTGAACTCTATTATTCCGTAGGCGGACACATGGCAGACAAATACCTGAAGCCCGAAGAACTCTTGGCATTAGAGGGCGGATTTAAGTACACGTCACGCTGTTTTGCCGGTAAGGTGTCGGTATATCACAACTGGTGTAAGAACCGTATAGACTGGGTAACGTCTGTGGATGACAACAAAGGCGTGTGGAAGTCAGTAAACTTTAAAGACATCAAGATGCTTGGCGTTGAGGCTCAGATGCGTTTCAATCTTGAAAGAATGTTCCCCGGACAGAAAGTATTTAAGATGTTCGATGTGGCATACAGTTACATCAACCAGAACAAGGCAGAACGTCAGGGCTACATAAGTCGTTACACACTCGAATATCTGCGCCATAAGGTAAATGCCCAGTTAGCCATGCAGATAGTAAAGGGAGTTACTTTCGATGCCTTCTACCGCATGAGCGACCGTACCGGAGTTTATATGGCAGAAGGAAAAGTCCGCGACTATTCGCCGTATAATGTCTTTGATGCCCGTGTCACATGGCAGATGAAACATTACAAGGTCCATTTCGACGTAAATAATATCTTCGACAACCGACTTTTAGATTACAGTTATGTACCCCAGCCGGGAAGAGTGTTTATGGGTGGCGTGGCAGTAGACTTCTAAACTGCTGATTACGGCATAATAATATAAAGGCACGCAGTATTCTACAACTGCGTGCCTTAATTTATTTAATATCTTGCGAAATCTTATTCTGCCATGTGGCAGATAACACAAAAGATTTATTTCTTCTCAGTGCTGAAAGAGTAGGGAGCATCCTTCTTTTCAGTACCGCGCTTAACGTTAGGTCTGCTGCTCATGTCGAAAGAGAAGTGAGCACCAGAACGCATCAGGTCTAACGTGTAGTAAGTCTTGTTGTAAGCCTTACCGTTAATCTTCAGACCATTGATGTAGAAATTCTCACTGCTGTTGTTAGGAGCATCAATCACCACATCCTTACCATTCTCCATGTGTATCGTAGCCTTGCGGAACAAAGGCGCACCGGCAGCATACTGCTGAGAACCCGGACATACAGGATAGAAACCTAATGCCGAGAACACATACCATGCAGAAGTCTGACCGTTATCCTCGTCACCGCAGTAACCGTCGGGGCTGGCAGAATAGAGCTTGTCCATCACCTGACGCACACGCATCTGAGTCTTCCACGGCTGACCGCTGTAATCATAAAGATAAGTAAAGTGCTGTATAGGCTGGTTGCCGTGAGCATAATTGCCCATGTCCATTATCTGCATCTCACGAATCTCATGTATTACAAAACCATAATAACTGTCATCAAACAATGGAGGAATGCTGAATACAGAGTCCATCTTAGCATTAAAGGCATCACGCCCACCCATCAGTTCGATAAGCGATGCAGGATCGTGGAACACCGACCATGTGTAATGCCAGCTGTTACCTTCGGTGAAGGCATCACCCCATTTCAGAGGATTGAAGTTGTCAAGAAACTCGCCATTCTTCTTTCTTCCGCTCATCAGGTTATAACGTTTGTCGAAGAGATTCTTAAAGTTATATGCACGTTTCGCAAACTTAGCAATCTCCTTTTCAGGTTTGCCAAGAGCCTTGCCAAGTTTGTATATACACCAGTCATCGTAAGCATATTCCAGCGTACGTGCAGCATTTTCGTTGATTCCAGCGTCGTAAGGAACATAGCCGATAGAATTATAGTATTCGTGACCTAAACGACCAGTAGAACTAACCTCCGGATGAACATTCTCCGTTCCGTGAACAACAGCCTTCCACAGAGTCTCGATGTCATAACCACGCAGACCGCTCAGGTAAGCGTCGGCAACGATAGATGCGGAGTTATTGCCCACCATACAGCCGCGATGACCTGGACTTGCCCATTCGGGTAAGAAACCGCTCTCCTTATAAGCATTTACGAGTCCCTCCTGAATCTCCTCGTTTATTGAAGGATAAACAAGATTGAGCAGAGGGAACAGACAGCGGAAAGTATCCCAGAAGCCAGTGTCGGTGTACATCTTTCCGGGGAGAACCTTACCGTTATAAGGACTGTAATGTACAGCCTTTCCTTCAGCATCATATTCATAGAACATACGTGGGAAGAGCAGCGAGCGATACAGGCAGGAATAGAATGTACGCATGTTATCCTTGTTGTCATCTTCAATCTCAATGCGACCTAACCAGTAGTTCCATGTCTTTCTGCCAGCCTCTGCAACCTCGTCGATGCTCTTGCCGAGCACTTCTTTCAGGTTAAGTTCGGCCTGTTCGTGAGAAATGAACGAAGAGGCTGTGTGCATATTGAGTTCGCGACTGCCGGTGCCGAAACCAACGATGGCATACACATGATTACCATCTGCCATGTTTTTGCCGACAGACTTCACGCTGTCGCACACGGTGGCTACATAAGTAATAGGACGGTCGAACGTCATTACAAAATAATTCTTGAAGTTATCAGGCACGCCGCCGCTGTTCTTCGTACTGTAACCGATTACCTTGTTCTCCTCGCGAATAACCTCGATGTGCGAGCCCTTGTCAAGAGCATCAATGACAACATAGGCAGAATCGCCAGCAGCATATCTGAAGTTCATTACGGCAGCACGTGAAGTAGGCGCGAGCTGCACGCTGATGTCATGATCGGCCAGATAAACCTTATAGATATAAGGCTTTGCAGTCTCAGCCTTATGCGAGAACCACGAAGCACGATTATCCTCATAATAACTACGACTGTTGGTAACCGGCATAACTGCAAACTGACCATAGTCGTTAATCCACGGCGACGGCTGATGAGTCTGCTTAAATCCGCGAATTAGGTTATCGGTGTACTTGTACTGCCATCCGTCGCCCATGCGTCCCGTCTGCGGTGTCCAGAAGTTCATGCCCCAGGGTGCGGCAATGGCGGGATATGTGTTACCCGACGACAGCTCGTACGACGACTGCGAACCAACCAGCGTACTTACATAGTCCGTCGGATCTTTCTGCGCGTTGGCAGTAACAACAGCGATGCACAGCACCAGAATTGAAAAAATCCTTCTCATAAATCTATCTTGTTTTTTATATTATTTACTTTCTCTCTTATATAATTCTTCAGACCTTCGCCCTCTAAGATGTCGATGTCATCGGCCAGACCGATTACGAAACGTCCGATGCCTGCATAGTTGCACACGTAAGAATCGAATATCCACGAACTCTCATTCTCTCCCTGCGTGATGTAACGGATAGCCGATGGATATTCCTCGGTAAGCAGATTATACGCCAGGCGTCCCATGCGCAGCACTATGCGCTCCCGATGCTCCGACGAAAACATGAAGATGTCGGTATACATCTCTTTATGCTTCGACTCGTTCTCCCACGACAGATCCACCAGAACAACATCCTCCATACGCGCCACCTTGAAAGTCTTGTTCTCTCCCGACGACAGCTCGAAGCAGCGCACCTCGTTGTTATTGTTCATAAACATGAACGGCTCGACGGTACGGTCAGACTTTGTTTTGCTGTGAGGCGAAGAATAACCCTTGATGATAGCCAGCTGCTTGTATTTTATTGCCTCGTAGAGAACACTTACGTTATGTGCAATGTACTCCTTGGTAGTTACGTTGCCAAGAATGTCGAAGTCATAAAACTTATCCAGCTTATTCTTCAGTCCCCTTACAACAATGCTCTTATCATCAGCACAGTCAAGCAGACGGCGGATAAGAATTATCTCATCCTCGGTAAAGTTTACCGCATCGAACAACTTCTTAAAGAATGTAGAATTACGGTTCAGTCTGTATCCCGTTCCCGACTTTTCTACCACGAAACCACTGTCGCGAAAGAAATCGATGTAATAATACAGACTGCGCTGCGAAACGCCGATACGACTGCAAAGTTCTTCCACCGTATAGTTACGGTTCTCTGTCATAAGCAGCATGAGCTGTAATTCTCGGTCAAGTTTGTCGTGTCTCATACAGATACTTAAAAGTCAAAACTCAGTTGTTCGGGGTCGCCTAACAGATTAAAACTCATTCTGTGATAAGGCGACACACCATGTTCGCGTATTGCCGCGCGGTGTGCCTTTGTGGGATAACCTTTGTTCTTGTCCCATTCGTACACAGGAAATTCCTCGTGAAGCTTTAACATATAGTCATCACGATAAGTCTTTGCGAGAATACTTGCCCCCGCAATAGAGAGATATTTTGCATCACCCTTTATCACCGTAGTGTAAGGAATGTCCTTATAAGGCTTAAATCTGTTGCCGTCTACTATTATATGTTCGGGTACAACGCCCAGTGCGTCGATAGCCCTGTGCATGGCAAGAATACTTGCATTAAGAATGTTAATCTTGTCAATCTCCTCTGGCGTAACGATGCCTACTCCCCATGCCACGGCATCGCGCTGCACCTCCTCGCGCAGAGCATAACGCATTTTGGCGGTAAGTTTCTTAGAGTCGTTAAGTCTGTCATTCTTATAATTCTCTGGAAAAATAACGGCAGCGGCAAACACACTTCCGGCAAGACAGCCTCTTCCGGCTTCGTCGCAGCCAACCTCTACTTTACCGTGTTCTAAAATACTTGCAAGCATGATTTTAATCCCTTATTTAGTTAATATAGTTTAAAAACGGAGAAACTTTAACAAAAGTATTTTGTTTTTGAACTTATTGTGCAAAGTATATCTGTTCTTTTGCACGTACAATCAAGTAATTGTAAATGCAAAAGTAACAAATTAAAATGAATGAAGATATGAGAAAAGAGATGATTTTAAACAAAGAGGACTTAAAACAAGCAGAAAAGTCTGTAATGCTTAGTACAATATTGTCGCCAATCTTATATGTGATAGATATGATGGCGCGTTATTTTACATTCGTGTTGGAAGAGAAGTACACACGCCGCAGCACCCTTCTGATGCTCAACGTACTGTTAGCCTTTACGCTGGCAGCATTTCCTGCAGACATCAGTTTAACGCTCCGTGCCCTGTTCACGGTATGGTTCGGAGTAAGTATAAAACTATTCAGAAGGTACCGATACCGATAACTTAATAATTGCAGACCGGATGACAGAAATCATCCGGTTTTTTTTTATCCGATGCATTGCATAATATCTCGTTATGCCTCATTTTATTTAGATTTATTATCATTTATATCTATTTATCCACTATGTTACCCTGTTTGTTAGTATAATTTTATTATATTTGCCACAACAATACTAAAAAATAATATGAAAAAGACAAATCCTTTTTTAGTAAGAAATATTGTTTTTGCTGCCATGACACTCCTTTCAGGGGCTGCGTGTGCAGAAACAAAAGCTGCGTGCACAGGTGTCGTAAGCATGAGCGAAACAACATACGGTGATGATGACAGGGCAGAGGCTGCCAGGTATCTTATGGTATGGGATAACGGAGGAGGACTGGTGTCATTCCCCCTTGAGGAACGTCCGTGCATAGTAACCGATGTAAAGAAACAGCAGATAACATTCACGACATCAAGCGATGTAATACATGTTCCGTTGAACGAAGTGCATAAGTACACTCTTGAAGCCGAGGACCTTGCAGCTATAGAAGAAACAGTAACTGACGAAGGAAGCTTTGGCAGAAACAGCAACGATCTCACGTTCGATAACTTTGCCCCGGGGTCTGTCATTTCTGTATATACCATTGATGGAATGAAGGTAACGTCTGATAATATAGATGCTGACGGTCATCTTTCAATTTCTATGGAAGGCTGGAATACCGGTGTGTACATCATCAAGACTGAAAGTGCATCATACAAGATTATTAAGAAATGAGAAACATAAAGTTCGTATTAGCTGCTGTCATTGCTGTGTTCTTTACGTCCGGCATCTTTGCACAGAGCGTAAAGATATACAAGAGTGATAAATCTGTAATAGACATACCATATTCAGAACTTGACAGTATCGTGACGTTCCCGGTAGACGAATGTGTTAATACAATAGAATTTGTGGATATGGGACTGAGTGTCATGTGGGCTAACATGAATATCGGCTCTACCGCTCCCGAAGAATATGGCTCTTACTTTGCATGGGGTGAGTTGTCGGAGAAAGGTTCTTACACAGAAACAAACTGTATTACTACAGGCGTAGAGATGAAGGACATTACGGGTAACGTAGAGTATGATGTGGCGGCAGCAATGTTAGGCGATGGAGCGCGAATACCGACGAAGGCTGAGATAGAGGAACTTGTGGACAACTGTACAATAGAAAGATGTACGTTAAATGGTGTTGAGGGTCGTCTGTTCAAGAGTAAGAAGAACCATAATTCTATATTCCTTCCCGCAGTCGGTATGCGTAATGGCGCAAAGACTAATTTCGCAGGCACATACGGAGCTTACTGGTCATCAACCCCTAAGGGCGGGGAATTGTCTGACAATGCTTATTTTTTAGATTTCAAATCTTCATACGATGACCAGAGTAACTCAAACCGTTACTACGGATACAGTGTACGTGCAGTGAAGAAATAAGATATATAGATAATAACAGCATACTAAGGCTTCGTGAAATAAGAAATCACGAAGCCTTTTTCTTTCTGTGCTGTTCTGTGCAGATGTATTAGTAACCTTATAATGAATGATCTTGTAAGTTTTTTGTGTCCAAATCTTGTGCTGTACATTTTAGTGCATACTTTCGAATAAAAACGAAAGAGAGAATTAACCAATGCTGATGTTTAGCAAGTTAATTCTCTCTTTTTGATTGTTTAGTCTTGTCCTTGTGGACAAGTTCTATGAAATGATACAATTACACTTATTGGCAGTGTATGTCTTAGTATTCTTTTTCTTTGATACGTTGCAGTTCTGTGCGGATAAGAATTGGTTTATGCCGTCTTTATCTGTCTGAGCCAGCGGACATAGCCTGCTGCCGCCAATGCCGAATAAACGATGTAAAGACCCGCGGTGAGTGGAATGTCCTTATAGAAATAAAGTCCTACTGTCACCAGATCGACTACCAGCCACACTAACCACTGCTCTACATACTTACGCGAAAGCATCCACATAGCAACGATTGACAGTGCTGTAGTGAGACTGTCCCAGAACGGTACCGTGCTGTTCGTGCAGGTTGTTAGGAAAAAGTAGATGGCAACATGTGCCGCCGCATATACACCGATGAGAGGTGCAACGTGGCGCAGCGGTGTGTGTACTATCGGAGTGTCTGCCTTATCCTGTGCTGTAGCCTTGCGGCGGGCTGACTGCCACACCAATAGACCGTAGAGTCCTGCAAGAACGTAGTAAATCTGCATTGAGGCATCGGCATACAGACCTTTAGAGAAGTAAAGTGTGCCGTGCACCATAGGCATGATAAGTCCTACAATCCATAGACGGATGTCGGCGCGATATTCTAACCACAGATAGAGGAGTCCTAAGACGACTCCTACAATCTGTAATATAAGATTCCAATCCATTTCCACTACTCAGTTTAGAATTTCACAGTAACGTTTCCTAATATGTTTATCGGAGCCTGCGGGAAGTAGAAGGCATGGTGAGAAACACATTCCTTGCCGTTCTCGTCGATATATCCGTCAGACCATCCGTAACCGTTGCCCTCGTAACGTCTGTCGAACAAGTTGTAAATCATCATACCGAAACGTACCGACTTTGCAGATTTAGTCTTCATTGTGTAACCAATGTTCAGGTCAGAAACACAGAAGGCATCGAGCTGCATGTCAGGATTCTCGTAGTTTGTGAAGTATTGTTTTGAAACATATTTTGTAGTGAGGATAGCTTCAAAACCTTTGTGGTGGAAGTCGATGCCGAAGTTGGCAATAGTCTTAGGAGAGTAAGCCAGACGGGTTGTTCCCATAGGCTGTACGGTATAGTCGCAATATCCGTCGATACCGCCCTCAAGATATTTATCGTAGTTTACCACATAGTTAGTGTAGTTCTTTACACGGTTCTGTGAGAATGTGGCATTACCAGAAAGAGTCAGCCAGCGTGTAGCGTTCCATGCGGCAGAGAGTTCGATACCACAGCGGTAACTGTCTTTCACGTTATCGTTGAGTGCATCGTAGCCGTCGTTGATGTGACCTACAGGAACTAACTGGTTGTCGTACTTCATGTAATAAAGGTTCACGCCTGCTGAGAAATCCTCAGACTGATACATATATCCCAGTTCATAGTCGAACAGCTTTTCAGCCTTGGGGTATGTGTTAGTCATGGCAAAGCGGTAACGGTCGGTGAAGTCGCTACGTGTAGGCTCTTTCTGCTGGATGGCAAAAGAGAAGTAAACCTTGTGGTTACGTGCGAAGTCGTAGTTCAAACCAATGTGAGGATTGAAGAAATGGAACGATTTGTCTACATCTATCGGCTGCATCTCCTTTGATGATGACAGATAATTATCGTTTATGCCCCATGCCTCGTAAGAGACACCGCGATACTGCATGTCGGCGAACAGACGAAGACCCTCTGCCATCTGCCAGTTAGCACGTACGAAGAGGTTTCCATCGTACTTATGCACATCGTTGTCGTACCAGCGTCCTGCATAGTCAGCCTTGTCAAGACCGTCTACCCAGTCAAGCTCGCCCCAGTGAGGACATGTGTAGTAACTGAACGAACCACCAAATGAAAGATCGAGGTTCTTAGTTGAGTAATTGAATGCTGAATTAAGTCCCATGAGATGGTTTCTCATCTTCTTTTCACGAATGAGGTCGGCACGAACCTTCTCTCCCTCGGCATCGAAGTATTTGTCTTCGGGTATGTTAAGATACTCCAACAACTTCTTGTTACCCTTGTACTGCTTGTAGAATCCATAGCCGTAAGTATAGAAGGCTGTGGCGTTCATCTTCCAGTTCTGATTGAACTTATGACTCAGTACCAACTGGTTGTTTAACTGAAGATAGTTGTCGGTGTGATCGTCGTAGTAGTTTACGCGTGTGCCGTCTTCCAAGATATACGGACCGTTTGAAGTCTCATACTGACCACCAGTGTGGTAACGACGACCGTATAGTTTCATGTCCTCCTTTGAAACACCATCGTATGTAAGATATGTAGAAGCCTTACCGCCGAATGACACGAATTTCAACATCGTGTTAGTGTTGTAGTAACCTGCCTGGAACATATAAGACTTTAAGTCTGTCATACCGCGATCTACATATCCGTCTGAACCGATGTGTGACAGACGGGCATCTATTGTCCAGTGATTGTTCAAGAGACCAGACGAGATGTGTACCGACTGTTTGTTGGTGTTATACGAACCATAAGAGAGCGAGGCATCACCACCAAATACTGTCGTAAGGGCATCGGTAGTCATGTTGATGGCACCACCGAATGCACCTGTACCGTTGGTAGAAATACCGGCACCGCGCTGTACCTGTATAGTACCGATGGCAGACAGCAGGTCGGGCGTGTCGTACCAATACATGGCGTGCGAGTCGGGGTTGTTCATTGAAACACCGTTGATAGTTACGTTAAGACGTGTGGCATCCGTACCGCGCAGACGAATGGATGTGGCACCGATACCGATACCAGTCTCGTTGGTGGCAATCATTGACGGTGTGAGAGCAAGTACTGAAGGAATGTCCAGACCGTAATTGTTCTTCTGGATAGTTGATTTCTTGAGGTTGCTGTATGCTACAGGCATCGTCTTACGAGCACGTGTTGCTACGACCTCTACATCCTGCAATTTCACCATGCGCACTGAGTCGTCCTTTTCTTTGATCTCCTGTGCAAAGGTGTTGCCGGCTAAAGCTAAAATGGTTAACGGGAGTAAAAACCTTTTCATTTAAATATAATATTTAATTAAACTGAAAAGGGGTATGTGTTGTTGATTATGCTGCATCCCGGTATCGGCATTACCCGTATCCGGTACAATGGGTATAATCTCAGCCCTTATAGTATGGCACCCCTTTGAATTATCGGGCGCAAAGATACTAAAAAATAGAATAATATTTACTAATCTTTTCTTTTTTCAACATAATAGTGCCTATAAACAAACAGATATGCCATAAAATTTTAGGAAAAATCCTTAAAGAGATACATCTTATATGTCATAATTTATGAAGAAACATCTACATGTGGAGTATGTTCAACTAATGCTGAATATATTTTCCTGAGCGATTTTTAACAGTTTCTTGTCTTTTTCTTTTAACTGGACTCTGTAATGAATTTTTTGTTATGTTAATAATATGTACTTTTGCAGAAAATAACGTCTGAGAAGGACTTTAATTCCTGATAAGACGAAGAAAAATAACCATCTTGGGACATTCTCTAAAAAAATGTTATATCTTTGCAATTGACTCAGGGGAGAAATCCTGGGTTTGCAAGAAGGCATTAAAAGCTTAAGTTCTATCTTTCTAAAATCGCCAAATTTCAGAACTAACAAAGAACAAGCAAGAGAATGTCCCTTTTGTTGTATCTGCATATATGAACGTGTATTTCTTATGAAGTACAAGCTTTCACATATTGGTATGGCGTAGGGTGGTTATTTTCTTCCGTTCTGTTGTTAGCAGTGTTTGGCGATACTGAGAAGGATAAGAATGAGAGTTATAATCTAAACTCTGCGCCTTTTTTGCGTCAATCAAGAAAAATACAAAACCCAATTTGACAGAGCTTATAGGATAAAATGTAATAATATGAAAGGTTAATAGATGGTTAAGAATTAGCCAAGCCTAAGCGATTTTGGCGCTAAATAAAATGAGTCCTTTGAAAAGTTTGTCAATAACTTGCTTGTCTGGGTAATCCCACATACGCAAATAAATCGTTCGAGCGTATAAGCATTGTATATTATTGACTTGCATGAGGATATGGAAAATGGTATTTCAATCCTCTTATTTCAAAGATTGACTATATGTTTTTTGAGCCTGTTTTAACCGGCTCTATGTTTAACTTTTAAATTTCGGTAAAAAATAACCGAAGTATTGTAAATTATAATCAAATGGATAATAAAAAGTACAAAAGTTCGTATTCAGAAAGTGGATTTTGGGATAAACTGGCAAATTTCGCAAGCAAAGCAGGTAGAGAAGTTGTATTCAATGCATTGAAGTTGTATTACGCTATAGCTCTTGGTAAAGCAACATCAGCACAAGTTGCAGCCATTGTAGCCGCATTAGGTTATTTCATCTGTCCTATAGATGCAATTCCTGATATGCTTCCTGGTGGTTTGGTAGATGATGGAGGTGTTTTAGCAACAGCAGTTACAACTTTGGCATGTTGTTCTGATCCAGAGGTTGTTAAAGCAGCTAGAGCAAAAGTTGAAGAATTGTTCGGTTAAATCGAAAAATCTTCATGAAAAATATAATCGTAGGCTTGCTTTGGTGAGATCTGTTGATTTACATGATAGAAAGTGGGTAAATTAATCCAAAAAGAAGATATGCGTTTACCTTTATTATGTATAACATTATTGGCCTCGTTATTCTAATTTTTACTAGGAACTATTCGAATAAGTCAGACAAAGAATAATTTTTAAAAATCAATTCCATCTTCCTTCATTGGTTGGTGGAATTTTTGTTTTATTACAGCAGAAGTCTAATTATACAGTACACTTACAATGACAGGTATCATCATTGATGATTCCCATTTCGATGCCGTGTTATTCCTGATAATTGTTAAGGCTTAGGATGTCATCGGCAAACGCTTTATTTATGTAGTGGTATTTTAGGATATTACTGCATTGTGGCTTTCAGTTACAAATCTGAATATACGTATAGAACAGTCGTTGTGTTGTAGATATTATTAAATCCCAATAAATATTATTGTTATCAGAATTATAGTATATTTCTTGGAATTATATGTTGTGTAAATAGTGTCAAAATGTTTTTCTGTAATGTCAGCTCTCAAATTCCATAATTTAATGAGTTGTTGGATATGGAAAGTTGATTATATAGTGTATGAGATAAAACTTTTGACTAATTTTTTATATTTAGTATGTAGCAGTATTATCTTATAATATCAATAAAAAAGAGTATTAATAAGTTGATGATATACAACTGATTAATACTCTTTTCTTACTGCTGATGTTGTCCCAGGGGGATTCGAACCTCCAATGACAGAACCAAAACCTGTAGTGTTACCATTACACCATGGGACAATCGCAGTCGCAAAGGTAGTGTTTTTTAATTCTACTACCAAATATTTTATATTTTATTTTACTTAACAGTGAGCAGGAAGTAATTCTTCTTACCTTTCTGTACCAGTAAGTATTTGCCATCGATGAGGTCGTCGGCAGTGATTGCTGCGTTAGCATCAGCTATCTTCTCCTTGTTGAGTGATACGCCGCCGCCCTTAACCATCTTACGCATTTCACCCTTGCTGGGGAAGATAGGTGCAGCATCTGTGAAGATATCTGCAGCAGGTGTGCCGAGAACACTCTTGTCTACATCGAAATGAGGAACACCTTCGAAAATGCTTAGAAGAGTTTCTTCGTCGAATTTCTGAAGAGTTTCCTTTGTTCCCTTGCCGAACAAGATGTTAGATGCCTCTACAGCTATATCGTAATCCTCGCGAGAGTGAACCATGACGGTAACCTCTTCGGCAAGACGCTTCTGTAATGTACGGCGTCCCGGATCTTCCTTATGTTCAGCTACGAGAGTTTCGATGGTTTCCTTGTCGAGACTTGTGAAAATCTTGATGTAACGTTCAGCATCCTCGTCGCTTACGTTCAGCCAGAACTGATAGAACTTATAAGGAGTTGTGCGCTTGCGGTCAAGCCAGATGTTGCCTGTTTCAGTTTTACCGAACTTCTTACCATCAGCCTTTGTGATAAGAGGACAGGTAAGAGCAAAAGCCTCTTCCTCGTTACCAAGAGTACGGCGGATAAGTTCTGTACCAGTAGTCATGTTACCCCACTGGTCGTTACCACCCATCTGCAACTTACATCCTAAGTGCTGGTGCAGATAGAGGAAGTCGTAGCCCTGAAGGAGCTGATATGTGAATTCAGTGAATGACAGACCATCGCGTGCCTCGCCATTGAGTCGGCTCTGTACGCTGTCCTTAGCCATCATATAATTTACGGTGATGTGTTTACCTACGTTACGGGCGAATTCGAGGAATCCCATTCCTTTCATCCAGTCGTAATTGTTTACAAGTTCTGCCTTGTTAGGAGCATCGCTTTCGAAATCCAAGAATTTAGAAAGCTGAGCCTTAATACATGCCTGGTTGTGTCTTAAAGTTTCTTCATCGAGCAGGTTGCGTTCGGCACTCTTACCAGAAGGGTCGCCGATCATACCGGTAGCACCACCGATGAGTGCAACGGGCTTGTGTCCGCAATGCTGCAGGTGACGCAGCATCATAACGCCGCAGAGATGTCCGATATGAAGAGAATCAGCAGTAGGGTCGGTACCGAGATAGGCAGTTACCATTTCTTTCTGTAACAGTTCTTCAGTACCCGGCATAATCTGACTGAGCATGCCTCTCCATCTTAATTCTTCAACAAAGTTCTTATTCATCGAATTATTTTATATGTGTGTTATAAGTGTTATTATCTTTATGGAACAGGGTCGTATCCGCTTCCTCCCCATGGATGGCACCGCAATATACGTCGGATGGCAAGATACAGACCTTTTATCGGTCCGTGCTTTATCAGTGCCTGACGGGCATATTCGGAGCATGTGGGAGTGAATCTGCATGAAGGCGGAGTGTAAGGAGTTATGAATTTCTGATAAAACAGGATGGGTAGGAGCAGTGCCCCGACGAATATCCATGCTATTATCTTTATAAGTTTCTTAAGTATGTTCATAACTTCTCTTCCAGTCGTCTGAGCAGTCGTACCATCTTTTCGCCTATTTCCTTTGAGTCGTGAAGCTGTCTGTCTGTCCAAATGAACGCAATGACGACATCTTCAGAATTTGTTTCGGCTATCTTGTCGTTTATTATATGTTTGTTGATTCTGAAAGCCTCTCTTATCTGTCGTTTCACACGGTTACGGTCAACGGCATGATGTAACATTCGTTTGGGAACGCTTATCAGGATGCGGGCCTTCTTATCTTTCTTCTTGAGGTCGGCAGTCATATACACCATGCGTATGGGATATAACGACATAGACTTGCTACATCTGCCTCCGAAGAGTTTGTCTGTCAGCGTCTGTCCGTATACCCTTTCGTCCTTACTTAGTGTATTATGATATTCTGCCAGATTCATTCCGATGATTAGTTGTTTTCAAGATATTTCATCAGCGCCGATGTCATAGAAGGACATTCCTTTGACGGTGCCTCGATAACCTGATTAAGTCCGGCTTCCTTTGCTGCCTTTGATGTAGCGGGACCGAATGTACCAACTTTTATTCCATTCTCCTTTGCCTGGGGGAAGTTCTCCAGTAATGACTTTACGCCTGAAGGAGTAAACAATACAACCATGTCGTAGTCGAAGTTCTTCTTCTCTTCTTCAGTAAAGTCGTTGCTTACGGTACGGTACATGATACAGTCCTGATAGTTGAGTTTCTTCTCGTCGAAGAGAGCCTTCATGCTTGAATTGTCGGTGTCGCTCATGGGAACGAGATATTTTTCGTCCTTGTGCTTAACCATTGTGGGCAGGAGGTCGTCAATCTTACCAGTTGTGCCGAAGAATACCTTACGCTTGCGATACTGTGTATATTTCTGGATGTAAAGTGAAATAGTTTCTGTTACGCAGAAATATTTCATGCTTTCAGGAATCTCTACTCTCATCTCCTTGGCTAAAGAGAAAAAGTTGTCGATGGCATGACGGGATGTGAACACCACTGCCGTGAAACTTGAAATATTTACTTTTTGTTTGCGGAACTCTTTGGAAGAAACACCTTCAACCTTGATGAAAGGTTTGAAAACTAATTCTACGTTTCTATCCCTTGCAACGTCAAAATACGGCGACTTGTCACTTGCCGGTTTGGGTTGCGAAATTAATATCTTCTTGATCCCCATTTTCTGTTAGTTCTGTTTATAAATATTTTACTGTCATCGCCAAAATGCCAATAATTGACATCAATGGTATCATCTCAAGGGCGCAAAAGTACAAAATAATTTGCAGAATAGAGGTATAGTGTCCTGAAAATGTACAGATAGTCTTGTAAAAGGATAGTAATTTAGCTAATACGATAACCACAGAGAGATAAATGGCAAGCGAATATGCTTCCATTCCGGTACTTATCGAAATAAGCAGTGCGGGGAATAAAAAAAGTCCCTGTACGGTCATTATATAGCATAAATCATCGGAGTGCTGTTTCCTTATTTTCTTCTCTTCATAAAATATACAGTCTGTCATCATGTATAGAATATACTTGACTGTGAAATAAAGAAGATACATAAGTGTTGCTGCCGGTATTATCAGCGTAAGCGGAAAATCTGTATACCTGCCGTCTGTCACTTCTACGGCAAATGTGTATGTTATGATGGATAATAAGAGACTTGTCTGTATCGTGAAATAGATATTCAGCTTTACTTCGTTGATAGTCTCTGCAGTGAAACTGCGGCTTTTGGAAATCTTGTTAAAGAACTTCTTTGTTTGGTTACTTATATAATCGCGAGCGAAAGAGAAAATGGTCATCGTGACGATAAAACATAATATCACAAGAGATGACACGATGTCGCTGTGCGTTATATCATTGTCGTATGGAATACCATATACTCCCGGAGTTTCTTTAACGGGACTGATGGAATGCTGCGTTGTGTCGCCGTTTTCCAAAAGGAATTGAAATGTTGAACAGCTGTCACATTCAGACCAGGACGTGTTTATGGTGTCCTTTCTGCTGATGTTACAGAATCGCGTGTATTCTACTGCTGCGGAGTCAGAGTCCGTTCTGCTGATTATAGAATCCTGTTCCAAAATCTTAACTCTTGCAATGGTGTCTTTTGCCATTGCAAGAGTATCGGATATTGACGATGTCATATATTACAATCCAAATTCTTTCTTTATGTAATCTACCTTGTCAAGCTTTTCCCAGGGGAAGAGTTCTACTTCTATCTCTTTTGTTTCGTGGTATTGACTTGTGAAGACCTTCTTAACCTTCTCGCACTTGCGTCCCATGTGGCCGTAAGCTGCTGTCTCCTTGTAGATAGGAGTTCTGAGGTTCAGAGCTCTTTCTATAGATTTCGGACGGAGGTCGAACATCTCTGCAATCTTAGCAGAAATCTCACCGTCGGTCATGTTTACATGAGAACGTCCGTATGTGTTTACGTAAATGTTTACGGGGCGTGCAACACCGATTGCATAGCTGACCTGCAGAAGAACTTCGTCGGCGATGCCTGCTGCTACCATATTCTTTGCAATGTAACGTGCTGCGTATGCTGCTGAACGGTCAACCTTCGAGGGATCCTTACCGCTAAATGCTCCGCCACCGTGAGCACCCTTGCCACCGTAAGTGTCAACGATAATCTTACGTCCTGTAAGTCCGGTATCTCCGTGAGGACCACCGATGACAAACTTTCCTGTAGGATTAACGAAGTATTTGATGTCGTCGCCAAAGAGGTCGAGTACCTTCTGGCTCTTTATGTGTTTGAGAGTTCTCGGTATGAGGATGTTGATGACATCTTCCTTGATCTTTGCGAGCATTTTCTCGTCGTCGTTATCAAATTCGTCGTGTTGTGTTGAGATAACTATTGTATCGATACGTGTAGGAATGTTGTTGTCGTCGTATTCTACAGTTACCTGACTCTTTGAGTCCGGACGGAGATAAGTCATTACCTTGCCTTCCTTGCGGATTTCTGCAAGAGTCTGCATCAGCAGATGTGCAATGTCTATGGAAACAGGCATGTAGCTCTCTGTCTCGTTTGTAGCGTAACCGAACATCATACCCTGGTCGCCTGCGCCCTGTTCTTCTTCGTTCTCGCGACTTACACCACGGTTGATGTCCTGACTCTGCTCGTGAATTGCAGTAAGAATACCGCATGAGTCGCCGTCGAACTGGTATTCAGATTTTGTGTATCCGATACCCTTGATCGTATTTCTTGCTATTGTAGGTAAGTCGATATAAGCCTCGCTTCTTACTTCACCCATAAGGACTACCTGTCCTGTTGTTACAAATGTCTCTACTGCTACGTGAGCGTCAGAATCATAAGCCAGGAACTGGTCGAGAATGGCGTCTGATATCTGGTCAGCCACTTTGTCAGGATGTCCTTCAGAAACTGATTCTGATGAAAATAAATATGACATATAGTTTCCTCTTTTTATTTTAAAAACTTAATACTCTTTGTCTTCTGATTACTTGAAGATTGCAAAGGTAGCTATTTTTTTGAATATACAAACGTTATCTTCTTGTTTCTACTTCAAATTCAGTCTTTGGGGCTAATAATATGTCAGATGAATTGCATACTGATATACAAAATGCTGCACGGCCGTTCTTAAGTCTTCTGCCTGTTTTAATGTAAAAAGTGAATCGTTTTGTATGGCCGGGTTCTATACTTTCGTTGATTCTTGTTCTTGAAATTTCTATATATTTTGCTTTGTTCGTAAGCTCAACTTTTGGTATCACGTTGTATATCGTTTCATCGCTTTTGTTGTAAACTTCAAATACGATTTCAGCGTCTTCATCGGGCGATAATATACCATTGTCGTCGGCATCATAGAACATGATGTTACGCATTTCGGCACTGCCCATGTCGCGTGACGACATAGAACTCTCGTATCTGTTGTTCTGCATGCGTCTGTCGTTCTGCACGTAAGAATCGTCGTAATGGTCGTCGTTGCGTTCTGGCGCTCTTTTAGCTTCAATCTTTCTGGTCTTAGCTTTGTCGCAGGCATTACCTATAGCACCGCCTACCACTGCACCGCCCACAAGGCCGGCTATCGTTCCGACGTCACGACCGCGCCATCCGTTTGAAAGTCCGCCTATGGCAGAACCTAATACCGAACCCACCTGAGAACCTGTGTAAGCTCCCTGTGCTGTGTGTGTTCCGCAGCCTGTCACGATAAGTGAGAATATGAACAAATATACTAAAATTTTTTTCATGTCTTGTTATCCTTTCTTTTAATTATCAGTTAGTTGGTTGTTGAATATTTGAAAACTAAAGGCAAAGATAACGTTTTTATATTGCAATGGCGAAGAATGATATAAATATTTTAATATCTGCTAAAACTTTTTCCATGACGGCTTGTGATATATGTGTGTCTTTGTAATAGAGATACGTCTTAAACAAAAAAGGCGGACAATGCTGTCCGCCTTAGAATTTTACGTAAAATTAATTACTTAACGATAATCTTCTTAACAGTTCCGTCAGAGTACTTCACGATGTTCAAACCCTTTTCAGGAGTGATGATTCTGCGACCGTCAACTGTGTAACGTGCTGTCTCGATAACGTTTTCACATTCGTCTTCGATTTCTTCGATACCTGTTGTACCACCCTTAACAGACATGATGTCAGAGTTTACGACGGCACCGGTCTTAGTGTCAAAGAGAATGACTGCCACATTCAGATTTTCTCTATTCTGAATGTTATTCAGTTTGCTGAGGTCAAATTCTACAGAGTGTATAACAGGAGTTTCTTCTTTTACTTCTACTGGGATAGAGCCTTCTATACCAGATTTGATACCGTTAGCTGTAATTGCAACTTCGTTAAAAACTACACCGCTGACATTTTCACCAGCTTTTGCCCATGGCTCAAACAGAGGATCTAAATCTACCCAGCTGTTATCACCTGAGATGTAGTTTGCCTGTGACCAGCTTTCGTCCTGCATACCGTCGTGTGTAAGAACATATCCGATAGCATAGTTAGAAGCATCACCCGTGTAGAGGAAGTTTACTTCTGCGTTAGCAGTTAAGATATCACCTTCGAGGAAAGGTTTTGAAACAATTTCTGCGACGGGAATCGTAGCAAGTAATTTGTCGATGTCTAACTTAATACCGAAGTTTGAAAATTCTGTTCCATCGTAAGGATCAGTTGTGATAGTTCTGTCAAGACATGCACTTGGGAAACCTGCAGCGAAAGAATTAATAATCTTATTGTAGTCTGTACATGAGAGTGCGTCATCTTTGTGCGCAGATATAATTACGACCTTGTCTTTGTAGACATCCTTAATCTTCTCTATTGCAACCATTCCTCTTGGACACCATCCGCACCACATACCTGTAAATTCCTCGAATAGAACCTTATGGGCTGCGAATCTTGTTAAGATAACCATCTTTCCTTTGCCGATAATGTCTTTAGAAAGAACCTGACCGTTAATCTTTGTGATTTTTACAGTAAAGTCGAAGACGCCTGTCTCTTCTGGAGTGTTGATTTTAGCTGTGAAAGCATACTTGTCACCAATGCCCTTAATAGGAGTTTCGGGCTTAGACTCTACTTCTGTCTTGATGCCGTTAACGTCAACTTCTGCGGTAATGCTTTCTATACCCTTGATACCTGAATTCTCAACGACGATGGGGAGATCAGAACTGCCTTTTGTACCTGTTACAGATCCGAGGTCTGGAGCAATGGTGACATTGTTATCCTCAAAAGAACCGCTCATAAGAACTTGTATTGCAAGAACGCCGAATCCGCTTCCATAATAGTCTTCCCATTGATTTGAACCGAAATTCAACCACATTGCATCTTTCTTATCTTCACCCTGCTGTATCATGATCGGATAATTTTCAGCATTTGTGCTGCCATCCGTCACTCTGAATGAATAGCCAATGAAAACGGGCTTTGAAGGATCAACCTTGTAAGGTTTTTCGAATCTTACTTCGTTGAATTGATCTTTAGTATTCAGAATATCTGTGATTTCCATTACGTCCTGGCAGGTAATATTTGCTTTATCAGTAGTGGGTGGAAGTTCTGTCGCAATGAATACCTTAACGTTTGTGATGTACTTAGAATCAGGGAAAGAGAACTTTATACCTTCGATGGTCTTTCCGTCCGTAATGGCAGCACCTGCAGGATATTTGATTGCACAGGCGTAATCCATAGGAATCTTCTGTACACCGACCAAACCTGTATACTCGTTAATAATACCATCCCAGAAGCCTGTCCAGAATTCAGACTCTGCAAGATTAATCTTAGATGTTACTATGTTTTTACCTGCAAATTTAGGAGTTACTTTACCCAAATTGGCCTTATGAAGATCCTGAGCGTTTGCATTCATTCCGAATACAAACAGCATAACTGTTAGAGTTGAAAGTAATTTCTTAAACATAAGCATTTGTATTTAAAGTTGGATAATAGTTAATCACATTGAGTTATTGCGAATATACAAATAATTATGTTAGGAGTATGTAAAGAATTGCGTAAATGTAATATAAAAGAATGAAAATGTGTGATTGTAATACTAATTTCTCTGAAATAATGTGTTTTTGTTTAGTAAAAATCTTGATATGCTGATATTTTGATATTATTCAATATTCTGGTATATGTAAGTTTCAGACATATATTTGTAAGGGTAATAACAACTATATACCTACGACAACATCGAAGGAACAAACTCATTCCGACGGTGGCGAAAGTTCCTTTAATTTTTTTGAGGGAAAATTTTAGAATCTAAAGACAGAAGAAAAGTAATCTCACGATCATACTGCATAAATTTTAAAAAAGATAAGTCTGCACGATTCTTTGCAAAATGAATGTATGATTACTGTATGTTATCCGGTAATTGTATCTAAAACTTCTACCCATGCTGTGTTATCTTAAACAGCATGGGTAAAATATTAAGTTTATGCCTTAATGTCTGCTGGCTGAAATTTTATTCTGATAAACCATTCAGAATAAAATTTTCATGGCGGTGAATGTTCGGTGCTACGTTAATGATGAAAAGAGAATACTGTAACACTTCATTACATTTTTAGATGAACACTAAAAAGACAAAAGACCTATAGTCTTTCGTAATTCACGAAAGCAAAGTCGGCCTCGTTCTTCTCGTCCTTCTGGTGCTCCTCTCTGAAACACTCTTTCCAGCCCTCCTTGTATTCTGGGAAGAAAACGTCAGCCTTCTCTGGAGTAGCCTTTATCTCTGTGATGTACAGATGGTCGGCAAATGCCAGAGCCTCTTTATAAACCGAGGCACCGCCCATGATAAAGACATTCTCATCGGCACCGCAATGCTCAAGAGCCTCTTTTAACGAGCCGTATGTATCACAACCAGGAAAATCTTTCTTTGTAGTGCTGAGAACGATGTTACGACGATTTGGAAGCGCACCTTTCGGTAATGACTCGAAAGTTTTGCGCCCCATGATTACCGTATTGCCTGTAGTGAGCGACTTAAAACGTTTCATGTCGCCAGATATTCTGTATATGAGACGGTTGTTGTATCCTATGGCGAGATTTTCAGCCACGGCTGCTATGATGTTGATTGTCATGTAAGTAATTTATTATACTGAAACTTTCCCTGCGATGTGTGGCAGGGGATTGTAATTCTCTAACTTGAAATCGTCGTAATCGAAACTGAATATGTCTTTTACGTCGGGATTTAAAATCATTCTCGGAAGTTCGCGCGGAGTGCGTGTCAGCTGTTCCTTAACCTGTTCTATGTGGTTCAGATAGATGTGCGTGTCGCCTGTAGTGTGAATGAACTCGCCTGGTTCAAGGTTACATACCTGAGCCATCATGAGCAGAAGCAGTGCATAAGACGCAATGTTGAACGGAACACCTAAAAACGTGTCGGCACTGCGCTGATATAGCTGAAGACTCAGTTTGCCGTTAGCTACATAAAACTGGAACAGACAGTGACAGGGAGGAAGGTGCATTGAGTCGATATCGGCTACATTCCATGCAGAAACTATCATTCGGCGTGAGTCGGGAGTGTTCTTTATCTGGTTCACTACATTCTGTATCTGGTCTATGTAACCTCCGTCGTAATCAGGCCATGAACGCCACTGATGTCCGTATACCGGCCCCAGTTCTCCGTTCTCGTCAGCCCATTCGTTCCAGATTCTCACACCATGTTCCTGTAAGTATTTCACATTAGTGTCACCTTTTAGGAACCATAACAGTTCGTAGATAATAGACTTAAGATGGAGTTTCTTGGTGGTGAGCAGAGGAAATCCGTCAGCCATGTTGAAACGCATCTGATGTCCGAAGATGCTGAGAGTACCCGTTCCGGTACGATCCTCCTTCTTCGTTCCTTCGGTAATTATCTTATTAAGCAGATCGAGATATTGTTTCATCGTATATTATCATTTTAAATTTCTGATTTTCCATTCGGCAGGGTAGAGGTTGTTTACCCTGTTACCTATGTTCTTTACAAATCCGAGCGGAATATTACTGTATGTTACCAGTACGAATCCCTTAGGAGTTTCGGCCGGGAGCGTTATTGTTTCTCGCGAGAGATAAGCCACAGCCCGCTCACGGGTCACTTCGGCACGTGGGAAAGCATTTTCTTTAAGTGATACGGAGAGAGCTAACGACTGGTCGGGTATTACGTCCTTTCCCTTACGTTCGCCGATGCATACTCCGGCATGAAGAATATGTAATGTTTCGCAGGCTGTCTCGTAGATGTCACAAATAGCTTCGGGTACTGCTACGATCTTGTTGCCAGCCTCGAAGTATCGGAAAGAACCATTTAGCGGACTGTCATCATATTTTATACTCTTCAGTCCTCTGCCTTTCTTCTTCCTGTCCTTTGTGGTCTCGCCGTCAGTCTTTCTTATTGCAGCCATGAATAAACCTTCACCTCGTGTCATACCCGGAATAAAGCGATATACAGGAATGTCGAAGTCCTTAGCAAGACAGCCCGTGATGTTATCATATCCCTCGGTGTCCACCTTGAGGATTCCTCCACCTAATTCGTCTGCAATCCATTTCACGTTATCTTCATCCTCTCCGAGATTAAATGTGCAGGTAGAATAGATGAGAATACCGCCAGGCCTGAGACACTGCCATATATCTTCTACAATCTCACGCTGTTTCTTTCTACAGTTATCAACGTTCTGCACACTCCATTCGCTGATAGCTCCTTCATCCTTGCGGAACATACCTTCGCCAGAACACGGAACGTCGGTGAGTATGACATCGAACATCAGTCCCGACTTACGATAATCAGCCGGAAAGTTATTGGTTACTATGACGTTGGGCGAGCCAAATTTCTTTATGTTCTCTGATAAGATGTTGGCACGCTGCTTCATGGGTTCGTTGCACATCAGCAGACTGCCCGTGGGTAGGGCTGTGCGTGCAAGTGTTGACTTACCACCGGGAGCTGCACATAGGTCGAGCATCACCACCGGTTTGCTGACAAAAGAACGTATCACTTTGTCGAGAAACATTGATGAGGCTTCCTGTACATAATATGTGCCTGCATGAAATAGCGGGTCGGCAGTAAACGAAGGACGTTCCTTGAGATAAAAACCGCCCCTGCACCAAGGCACTTCTGTGTCGAAATAAGAAGTAATGTCCTGTGTGTCTTTATATTTGTCTGGGTTGATTCTTATGCTTACGGGAGTATCACCGTCGAAAGCATTTTTATATGCCTCCCACAGTACGTCACCCATTATACGTTTCGTATAAGTCTCAAATTGTTCAGGAAGTTTCATTTATTATCTGTTTTTGCCAAAGAATACTCTTTCGGCGTTTTCTGTTGTCTGCTGTGCCACGGCATCCATCGTGATGCCCAGCGACAAAGCAATCTTTTCTATAATATAAGGGATGTAGCTGCTCTCGTTACGTGTTCCGCGCATTGGTGCCGGAGCCATGTAGGGAGCATCGGTCTCCAAGACTATTCTGTCAAGTGGAATAGTCTTTATTACTTCTGGCAGATGAGATTTCTTAAATGTTATCACTCCGCCTATGCCGAGTACAAAGTTCTGAAACTCTAATAGTTCGGCAGCTTCTATCTCATTACCCGTAAAGCAGTGGAACACACCGCCCGGCAGATCATCCTTGTATTTCTTAAGAATCTTAATCATCTCGTTCTGAGCCTTTCTGCAATGAATAGAAACAGGTAGCTGTGTCTCTACCGACCATTTTATCTGTGTCTCGAAGGCTTCGAGCTGTTCTTTCTCAAACTCTCTGCTCCAGTAATAATCGAGTCCTATTTCTCCGATGGCAATGAAATCATTGTCGTCTTCGAGATATCTGTGAAGCTGTGCTAATACTTCCTTGTAATCTGCCCTGACCTCTTCAGGATGCAGACCAACCATAGGGAATGCATATCCTTTATATTCGCTGCATGTTGCGAGTACGGTGTCCATAGATTTCAGGTCGATGGCAGGAATAAGCAGTTTACCTGCACCTGCATCTTTCGCCCTCTGAATTACGAGTGCCCTGTCTTCATCAAATTCCGGACCGTCTACGTGAGTATGTGTATCTATATATATCATTTTGTCTCTTTTTCTGTATTCTACTGCACTTGCATTATGCATTAGAATATAGATTCAGCAGTTTTAGTTGTCAGAAGTTCCAGTGCTTTGAGTCCCATCACAGAGTTGCCTTTCTCGTTAAGACGCGGACTCCATACTGCTACCGAATACTGCAATGGGTGTATTGCCGCAATACCTCCGCCGACACCGCTCTTACCAGGTAATCCTACGTAATAGGCAAATTCACCTGCCTCATCGTAGAAACCGCATGTCTGCATTATGGCGTTGATGCGTTTAACCTGCGAAGATGTAAGTGACACGCCGTTAAATTCGAAAGGACTCTTATGATTTGAAAAAGCGAGGAAAGCCTGAGAAAGTTCCTTGCAGTTCATTTCTACCGAGCACATCATGAAATAAAACTCGAGCACATCTTCGATGTCGTTGTCGATGTTACCGTAATATTTCATCATGTTTACTATAGCTGCGTTAAGGAATCCCTTGCTTCTTTCCGACCTGGCAACCTCCATGTTATAGTCTATCGTGTCGCATTTTGCAATGTCGCGGATGAAAGAGATATACTGCTCTTTTGGATTGTCAAGGTGCGACATGAGAATGTCCGCCTGAACAATTGCTCCGGCATTGATGAACGGATTACGTGGAATACCATGTTCAAGTTCAAGCTGAATGATAGAGTTGAAGGCAGCACCCGAAGGCTCCTTGCCCATACGCTTCCATATCTCGTTGCCTTCGACGTGCAGACACATGGCAAGTGACAGAACCTTGGTGATACTCTGTATAGAGAACCTCTCGTCAGAGTCTCCGAGAGTGTAAGTCTCGCCGTTGATTGTACGCAGGCAGATACCGAACTTGTCAGGGTTCACCTGTGCAAGTGCCGGAATGTAGTCGGCCTGTTTGCCCCTCTTAGCATAAGGGCGTATCTCTTCGTATATGTCTTTTAATATCTGATTATAATCCATTGTTTTTTGTGTTTGGTGTGCAAACATACACAAAAATATCTAATTGTATTAGAAAAGTATGTTCTAAAGATGTTGTAATGTGCGAAATACCTATATATAACGAGTAATATGCTTATTGTTTATAATCTAAACTCGTTGGCGGAATTAAATCAGCGCATATTTAACTCTGCCAATGGGTTTG
>JAHHQW010000022.1 GCA_020026195.1 Prevotella sp. | reverse complement strand
TAGGTAATAATCCAAAGTGAAAGAATTTATCCCCATGATTTATCTACTGAGCCCCAATAATCTATTGTATATGGGTTTGCAGAGTATAGAAACAAAAAAGAGATTCCCTTTAAAGGAAATCTCTTTTTATCTTTATAAAGTATATCGGTTTACTTTACGATAACCTTGTTTACGTTCTTTGCACCAGTGAGCTCACGTACGATGTAAAGACCCTTTGTCATAGCGTTTACGGCATTCTTGCTAACGTTAGCCTTAACCAGCTTGCCAGTAATGTCATAAATATTGCAGAGAGCTTTGTCAGCGATGAGAGAATCGATACCAGAATCAATCTTGTTAGAGAATTTAAGAGTAACTGTAGAAGCTACCTTACCGTCCTGCTTAAGTGTGAGAACAACCTCAGCACTTGCTTCTAGCTCAGGATCTTCGTATGTCCAGTGAATCTGAGGATCATCTGTGACGTTACCTTCAATGGAGAATGTCTTTATGTTTTCACCTTCCCAAAGAGGAGAACACTGACCACCAGCGCAGCAAGAAAGGTTTGTGCCTTCTGTACAGCTCTTAACGTCGAGGATAAGTTCTACGTCAGCCTTGCTGCCACTATTGTTCTTTACATAAACACCAGAACTCATTTCAATAGCCCATCCCATGTCTTCTATATGACCGTTAGCGATGAATGTAGAGCCATTAGTAATGGTCTTTCCGTCCTTGTCTACGAATTCTACAGACTGAGCGAATGTCATCACACAGCCCATAATCATCATGAATGTGAGAGTAAATAATTTTTTCATAATTTGTTGTATTTATAATATTAAAATGATCTTACAACCTGCAATACTCCTTCGTTATCATTATATACAAAAGCTACAATGTGAATATCCTTACCCTTCCAGTCATCCTGTACATTTACTACATAATCCTTTTCAAAGGTGTTTTTCTCTGTGAATTGCATATCTTCACCCCATGTACCATTAACAGAAGCTCTAAATACATGATTGTGGAGATAATCCTTTTTAGGTTTACCGTCGGGCATCTTCTGTATTCCTACAATATTATCTTCTAATATCCACAATTGGAGCTTGCCGCTAACAGATTTGATAGGATTAACTACAACATGTACATTGATTGTTTTACCATCTTCACTTAATACTGATTTTACGTCCATTGCAAGAGGTGCTTCTTCTCTAGAGAATTCTAAAACCTTTGCAGGCCATTTACTCTTTTCAAGAGGACCGTCCTTGCGGTTTACTAAGCCAATAGGTTGATCGCTCAAGCCCCATTTCTCAAAATATTCCTGACCTTCGTTCGTTGTAAGACTGCCTTTCTTTCCTACAGGAATGCACATTCCTGGTTTTCCGCTATATATGGCAACAGGAATTAGGGTGCTATCGTTATATATCTCATGGAGATTTTTTATAACATCACTTGCAAGAGGACAATTCTGACACATCTGACCAGTATAGTCTTCTATTAATACATTTTTTGTCACAATGATGCCTGTAGAGTCCTGGGGTGTTACAGGATCTTCAATTTCAATAAATCTATTATCTTCGTCAACATTGCTACATGCAAAAACAAGTGATGCTATTGCAAATGAAGTCAATATATTTAATATTCCTTTTAATTTCATTTCTTTCTCAATTAGAAGTTAAAGTTGTATGACAATGTGAATCCTTTGTACGCAGGTACGTATCTACAAACACCTCCTGAACAGTTGATACCAGCTCTTGTGCGGCTATAGCCAGCCATGATACGGTGCGCACCTGTATTATATGTTACTAAACCGCTATAATAGTGTGTCTTTGTACCACCAGAGTTGTACATGTCTGATATTGTGAACATAAAGTGAGGCGTGAATGATAATTCGGCTAATCCAAACCACCAATCTCCAAGGTCGTCATCTGTGTTAAGGTATTGTGCTTCTGCTCTAAGAATAAATTTCTTATTAAATTTATATGTTCCATCTGCAATGAAGATGTTTGCACGAATGTCTCCATCCTCACTATGTACAACCTTCTCGTTTGCAAACTGGTTCATGTAAGTAACGCTTAACTTAAATGCCTTTGAGAACTTCTTGTCAATCTTTACATTGAAGTCCTGATAGTACATACCTTCATCACCCCATTTCCAGAATGAAGATCCGTAACCCTTTGTACCTTCAATATTTCCTTTTATAGGATTCTTGTCAATTGCACGAACGTGTGAGAAGTTTACATTAATTTTAGTACCGTATTTACCTCCAAGGAATGTCTTACGCTTGAAATTGTAACCAAATGAACCTTGATATGCCCATTCGCCTTCAGCAAGCTGTGTACCGTAAGGATACATTGCTGCAAGAGCATAGGTATTGTCCATCGTGAATGCAGGGAGATGATTGATTAGTGAAGATCTGCCATTTACGTTTCTATCACTTCTGAATGACATGTCTTCACTACGTTTTGCCTGAAGCAAGATACTCATACCTTTTTGTGAGTATGATGTTGAAACCATTGCTACATTACCTTTTCGATAGATAAAATTGTTGTCTACTGAAGGATCTTCGGTCTTCCATGCATATTCAGCAAGAAAATTGAAACCGCCTTTCTGTAAACGTGTTCTTACATCAAAAGCATTAACGTTTTGAGGAAGGTTTAGTTTGTATGTTTTCTTGTCATGAGAAACGAGGATAGGATCACCAGCTTCTTTTTCATGCTTGTTTACCCATGATGCTCCAATTGTAAGATAAGTATTGTTCTTCTCTAAGCCTTTGAACCAACGATCAAGGCTGATTTCCATGTCCGCACCAGAGACCCAGGAATCGTTATGTGCCCAGTATTTACGCTGCTTACCTGATAGAGCTTTAATGGATAATCCGTCAAATGGTCTTAAAGCAACGTGTGCACCCATTATTGAGTTATCGATACCAAGATTCCTTTCCTCGTATGTACGAAGAATAAAACCAGATCCAAACTGTTCATAGAATGTTCCGAGAGTTAAATCGGCCCATTTTGTCTTACCTTTGATATAAAAGTTTGGAACACCCCAACCATCGTATCCACTTTCGCTTCCGTCATTAAAACCTGGTAAAGGAAAACGAAGGAACTCGAAGCGAGCGCCGGCTTCTAACCATTTGTACTGAGCTCTAAAGTCAGCAAATGTGTTAGTGTTAGCCCAGTGGTCACCTTTTTTTGCACCTGTCTCGCTATCATCCTGTGGGATGAGGTTATCACTCTGGATACTACCGTTAATGATAAGCTTATTATCATCTTGCGCAAAACCGGCAGCTGACAATGCCAGCATGCCGGAAATACACAATGCTTTTAAATTAGTCATACTTATTACTTATTCTGCAATTTATATTCTACAAAATAATTATTCTGCAACGAGTTCTCTAACTTTCTCGATAAGTTCTTCTTCAGCACCGTCTGTGTAACCGTTGTGCTTGTAAACGATTTTGCCATTACCATCAACAATGAGTGTGTAAGGAATCATCTGGATACCGAGAGCACGCTTGAATTCGCTGTTCGGGTCAAGAAGAACTTCATATTCCCATCCGTTCTCGTCTACGAGAGGACGAACCTTGTTTATATTCTGAGCCTGGTCGATAGAAACTGCTATTACCTTAACACCTGTTTCTTCCTGCCAGTCTGCATAAACTTCGTGAATAGCCTTGAGTTCTCTGTTACAGGGCTTGCACCATGTTGCAAAGAAGTCGATGATAAAAGGCTTGCCGTCGTTTGACAATTCAGCAGTATT
Source organism: Prevotella sp. (assembly GCA_020026195.1). Lineage (GTDB taxonomy): Bacteria > Bacteroidota > Bacteroidia > Bacteroidales > Bacteroidaceae > Prevotella. Next base: position 32,662 of record JAHHQW010000022.1, on the reverse strand, counting down.
TACTGTCTTTCCGTTAATGTCTTTAAGAGTAACAGAAGGAAGCTGAGCCTGAATTACGTTTAAAATGCCGAACAGCATGAATGCTGCACATACAAAAAACTTTTTCATAATACTTGTAATTTTAATAGTTTCTAAATGTTAAATTATCGTTCTATATATAATAATGTCTTATACTACATGTTATTTTTGCCAAAAGTATTGATTTTTATCGATATACCTATTCATTTAGATATAATTTAACAAAGATTTAACTTTTTCTTAACATAACTTTTAGATGATAGCTAAATGCCTGTTAACAAAACAGGTACCATTTGTAAACCAATAAACTTTTGTTATTTAACGTTGTTTGTTTAGTAAGAAGCACTGCAAGGAATACCTTCGGCTATTACCATGTCGCGAATTCTGTCAAGTTCTTCATGGGTAGCTTTTTCGAGCATGTGTGCCGGCGTTTCCCTGTCTATTGTATATACCATTACGTCAGAAGGTTTGATGTCTTTAACAGCCTTGAGCCATGGTAATACATATTCGTCGCCTGTATTGTCAACTGATATGCCGTTGGCTGTACCCTTCATGAACATGGTCTGAATTTTGACATGACCATTGAATTTCTTAAGATTCTCAATTATCACGTTGACATCATAAGAACTCTGTACGGGACGGTCTACAAGATCGATATAATCTTTATCTATCGTATCGAGTTTTAAGATGTTGTTGTCTACTTTCATAAGAGCGTTTCTAACCTCTTCCTTTACGATCATTGTAGAGTTGCTGAGGACAGAAACATGAGCATTTGGAAAATATTTGTCTCTGAGTCTTATTGTATCGTCAATAATACCAGGGAAATCAGGATGGAGTGTAGGTTCTCCGTTGCCGGCAAATGTAAGTACGTCAGGACGTGGTCCGTTTGCTGTCATGTCTTTAAGACGCTCTTCAAGAGCTTTTGCAACTTCCTCTCTTGTAGGCATCTTCTTGTGAGGAATGAAATCCTTGTTAAATCCGCATTCGCAATAAATACAGTCGAATGTACACATCTTTCCATCCTCGGGTAATAAGTTGATACCCAATGAAACTCCCAATCTTCTGCTATGGATAGGGCCGAAAATTGGTGATGAATAAATCACTGTTGACATAAATCTTGTATTATATATTTATTTTGACCGCCAAAGATATAAAAAATATACTACAGTCTAGTTAATAGTGGTTAATATTTTTGTGTAAGCCAATATTATTTTGTTACTTTGCAGCAAATTAGGCTTAAAACACCCTGTTAATAATGAACAAAAAGAAGAAAAGGTCGGCAATGCATTATGGAATGCAGCTCGTAACACTATGTATAAGTACCTCGATGGTGCTTATTTTATTGGGTGTGATAGTTTTCTCTGTTCAGACGGCCAAAAACATGACGTCGTATGTAAAGGAAAACATTACCGTTACAATGCTGTTAGGTGAGGATATGACAAATGCCGAAGCATCACAACTTTGTAACAAACTGAAAAAGAATCATTATATTAGTAAAGTTACTTATATAAGCAAAGACCAGGCACTTAAAGAACAGTCGGAAGCCATGGGCTCTGATCCTTCAGAATTCTTAGGTGTAAACCCATTTGTAGCGTCGATAGAGTTAAATTTGAAATCTGATTATGCTAACACGGATTCTCTTAAATGGATTTCAAAGTCTTTGATGGCGAACAACAAGGTTACGGAGGTTACTTATCAGCAGGATCTTATGGACAGCGTAAACAAGAATTTACAGAAGGTAAGTATCGTGCTGCTTGTACTTGCAATACTCCTTACTTTTGTTTCGTTCTCGCTCATTAAAAATACGGTGAGTCTCAGTGTGTATTCCAAACGATTCTCAATACATACCATGAAACTGGTTGGAGCATCATGGAATTTTATACGTGCACCATTCCTGGCGCGTGCAGCATTTGCCGGAATATTAGCAGCACTTATAGCAGATGCTGTATTGGCAGCAGGTGTTTATTCTCTATATAATTACGAGAAAGAAATTTTGGTAGTAGTCACCCCGCAGGTCCTTATTATAACAGGAGTCTCTGTTATCCTGTTCGGAGTAATAATTACAACAACATGCTCTTGTCTCTCGGTAAACAGGTTCCTGAGAATGAAGGCTGGTGATTTATATAAGATTTAAATTATTTATTATTAATACTGATGGATAGAAAAAATTACGCTTTCGACCGTTTTAATTTTATACTTCTTGCAGTAGGCGTTGTCATTATAATCATAGGCTTTCTGCTTATGAGCGGTCCTGGTTCTACAGAAACAGCATTCAATCCCGACATATTTAGTGTCAGACGTATAAAGGTAGCTCCTGTAATATGTTTTGTCGGTTTTGTTTCTATTATATATGCAATTATACACAAACCCAAAGATAAAGAAAAGGCATAATGACAATACTTGAGACAATAATTTTGGCCATAGTAGAAGGCTTGACCGAATTTCTTCCCGTATCTTCTACGGGACATATGATAATAACCCGAGATCTTTTAGGAATAAGTCCTGACGATGCATTTGTAAAGGCATTCATCGTTATCATACAGTTTGGTGCTATACTTTCAGTCGTTGCACTTTATCGTAAAAGATTTTTTAAACTGAATCATACGCCTGCGCCTGAGGGTTCGAGCAGTCTTAAGAAATTTCTGCATAAGTGGGATTTCTATTACAAACTTCTTGTAGCATTTATTCCCGCTGCGGTAATAGGACTTCTTGCACATAAACTTGTAGACCATCTTTTAGGAAGTGTCTATGTAGTAGCAATAATGCTTGTGGTAGGAGGTATCTTTATGCTGTTTTGCGATAAGATATTTAACAAGGGTTCAGAAGATACAAAGATGACAGAAATGTCTGCATTGAAGATTGGACTTTTCCAGTGTATTGCAATGATTCCGGGAGTATCGCGTTCTATGGCTACAATTGTAGGTGGTATGGCACAAAAATTCACACGTCGTCAGGCTGCTGAATTTTCGTTCTTCCTTGCAGTACCTACAATGTTCGCAGCAACATGTTTCGATCTTCTTAAGCTTGTCTTAGACGGAGGTATCGAAGCTCTTCAGGGACACGTGTTCACTCTGGTGCTTGGAAGTGTCGTTGCATTTATTGTTGCATTGCTGGCAATAAAGGGTTTTGTGGACTTCCTTTCAAAATATGGATTCTTTGCTTTTGGTGTTTATCGTATAATAGTCGGCGGAATTATTCTCGCATGGTTAATGAGCGGACATAATCTGGTAATGTTTGGCTAATGAATTTCATAGAAGGAGAAACAATTTATATCGATAAACCTTATAAACTCTCGAGTTTCGGAGCCGTATCGCGTGTGCGTTACCTTATTACACAGAAACTTGGTGTAAAGAAAATAAAGGTAGGTCATGCAGGAACATTAGATCCGCTTGCTACAGGAGTCCTTATATTATGTACAGGCAGGGCTACTAAATCGATTGATAAGATTCAGGCTCTGACAAAAGAGTACACTGCCACACTTAAACTTGGAGCAACGACACCGAGCTTTGATATGGAACATCCTGAGGATGCCGTATATCCTACGGAACATATAACAAAAGAACTCATAGATGAAACGTTGCAGAAATTTGTTGGCGAGATAAGTCAGATTCCACCTGCATATTCAGCATGTAAGGTAGATGGAAAACGCGCGTACAGAAAGATGCGCGACGGCGAAACAGTGGAACTTAAGGCCAAAATATTAAAGATTGACGAAATAGAACTTACGTTCTTTGACAGTGCATCTATGACAATGGGCATAAGGGTTGTATGTAGTAAGGGAACTTACATCAGAGCCCTTGCAAGAGACATCGGACAGGCATTAGGAAGTGGAGCATACCTTACGGAACTAAGACGTACAAGGGTTGGCAGCGTAACAATAGATCAGTGCATGACACTTGAGGAATTTCCAGAATGGCTTGACAGCTGTGATATTGAAATGCCGCAGACCGAAAGCACTAACCAAGAAGTAAAAACGATTTAATTTAAAGTATATAAAATGAAACTGTCACAGTTTAAAGTTAGAGGTTTTTCAGACAAACCTACATTTATCAAGTTTCTCGGTAATTACGAACAGCTTGTAGAAATAGGAAAGTCTCTGACAAAGGCAGATAAGGCTTTGAAGAAAAAGCTTGCAGCAGCCGATGAGACTAACGAAGAGGATGCACCTACAGCTCTTGAAGTAAGTGTAAGCTGCAATGATGTTACAATAAGCGGATATTTTGAATATATCGACAGGTTTGATGATGGATTCGTTCTTCGTAAGGACAAATGTGTTTACATCGATAAAAAACCAGACGGAACAACAGAGGAAAAGAAAACCTACGATCATTATAAGATTCTGAAGGCCGGAAAGGATAAGACTCTCAAAATCTCGATTGCAGGCATAAAGAAGCTTTATAAGCTTGAAGAGGGAAATCTTTATACTGTATTGGCTGGAAATGTAGCAATGGAGCCTCCCTATCATAGAGATGAATGTCGCTTGATGGTGCTTCATAAAAAGTCAGGCAACATTGAAATGTTCAAGACCGACTCAAAGGGAGAACCATTGAAAGATAAGGAAGGAAATCCTAAATATCTTGACTTCAGAGATGTCCTGAATTATTTTGATGAAGGTGATGTATTCATTTTCAATGATACAAAAGTATTTCCTGCACGCCTTTATGGTACAAAGGAAAAGACAGACGCAAAGATAGAAGTGTTCTTGCTTCGCGAACTTAACGAAGAAATGCGTCTCTGGGATGTGCTTGTGGAACCTGCACGAAAAATAAGAATAGGAAATAAACTATTCTTCGATGATAGCGGATCTATGGTTGCTGAAGTCATAGACAATACCACCAGTCGTGGAAGAACTTTGCGTTTCCTTTCTGACTACGACAATCATGATGAGTTCAAGAGAGATCTCTATGCACTCGGAGAGCCACCTCTTCCACGATATATCCTTGACCATCGTAGTGTAAAGCCGGAAGATGAAGAAGACTTCCAGTGTATATATGCAAAGCATGAAGGAGCCGTTACTGCGCCTGCCACAGGTTTGCATTTCAGTCGTGAGATGATGAAGCGAATGGAAATCAGAGGCGTTAATTTTGCTTATATTACTGTACACTGTGCACTTGGAAACTTCAATGAAATAGAAGTTGAAGATCTTACAAAGCACAAGATGGATTCAGAACAGATGATTATCAGCGCAGAAGCATGTAATATCGTAAATTCTGCAAAGGAAAAAGGTCATCATGTATGTGCCATTGGAACAAGTGTTGCGAAAGCTACAGAAACTGCAGTGGGAACAGACGGTCTTCTTAAAGAATATGACGGATGGACAAATAAGTTTATATTCCCGCCCTACGATTTCGGACTTGCAGACACAATGATAGCAAACTTCTATCATCCGCAGTCTACACTTCTTATGTGTACAGCAGCTTTCGGAGGTTACGATCTCGTAATGAAAGCATATCACATGGCCATAGAAAATGGTTATAAGTTTGGCTGCTTCGGTGATGCAATGCTTATAATGAACGACTAAAAAGAAAAATAGCTATGCACATAGTATTTTTCGGCTTAGGTTCAAATTTAGGCGACAGAAAGAACACGATAGAACGTGCAATAGAAAAGATAAACAGTGAAATTGGTACAGTGATAAAACAGTCGTCACTGTATGAAACTGAACCGTGGGGATTTGAATCTTCCCACGGTTTTATTAATGCTGCTGTATGCTGTGACACTAAACTCTCGCCATTCGAGATATTAGACGTTACTCAGAAAATAGAACGTGAACTCGGCCGTACTCAGAAATCAATAAACGGATGTTATCATGACCGTACTATAGACATTGACATATTGATGTACGATGACATTGAAATTCATGACGACAGACTGACGCTGCCACATCCGCATATGAAGGAGCGTGATTTTGTAATGCGTCCGTTGAGCGAAATATACGATTTCAATGACAGAAAGATGTAAAAAGAAGCAGACACTTAAAGTAAAGGCTTGGTGTCTGCTTCTTTTTTATTAAAAGTATTGCAGATACTATTTACATATACAGTGATTGTAACACTGTAACTGCAATATTATATTGAAATATTCGTTTTCTATTAAAGAATACAATAATATGCGTCGATACACATACACATCTATATATTTCTTAGCCCTTCTTATTATGTTTGTTTCGTGTGCAGCGGACAAAAATCTAAAGAAAGGTGATAAATTCTATGCCATAGGCGAATATTTTGAAGCTGCATCCTATTATAAGAAGGCTTATAAGAGTACACCTCCAAAGGATAGAAGCAAGCGTGGCGATATATCGCTTAAGATGGCATATTGTTATGAATACATTAATTCTACGCCAAAGGCAATAGCTGCATATCGCAATGCAATAAGATACGAAAGGGCAACTACCGAAGACCATTTGCGTTTTGCACGGCAGCTGCTGAGAAACGGAGATTACAAGCAGGCTGCAAAAGAGTTTACAATGGTACTTGATTCACTGCCTGACAACGAACTTGCTAATAACGGACTGCGTTCGGCTCAGACTGCGGCAGATTTTAAGAATGCTTCTTCAAGATATAAGGTTAAGAAGATGGATGCATTCAATTCACGTCGTGCCGATTATTCTCCGATGCTTGCAGGAGAAGATTTCGAACTTCTCTATTTCTCTACTACACGTAATTCTACAGAAGGTTCAGAAATTAGCGGCATTACAGGTGCAAAAAATGGAGATATCTTCATGTCATTTAAAAATGATAAAGGAAAGTGGAGTAAGCCCGAAAAGGTAGAAGGAGGATTGAACACTGAATTTGATGAAGGTGCTTGTTCTTTTTCGGCAGATGGTCGTACGATGTATTTTACACAATGTGTTTCTGACCCCCAGTATCCGAGATATGCACAGATAATGACGTCTAATCGTTCTGATGCTTCATGGGGAAAGGCTACAAAAGAAGAACTTACAAGAGACACGTTGTCAAGTTATGCACATCCGGCACTTAGCCCGGATGAACACTGGCTTTACTTCGTTTCTGATATGCCTGGAGGTGTCGGCGGATTAGACATCTGGCGTGTGGCAATAACTCCGGCTGGTTATGGTGGCGTGGAGAACCTCGGAGAACCGATTAATACTCCTGGAGACGAAATGTTCCCTACATTCCGTCCTAATGGTGATCTGTATTTCTCGTCAGACGGTCATGTAGGAATGGGAGGATTAGATATATTTATTGCAATACCCGATGCTGTAAATAACTGCTGGATTATAGAACATCCGGGTTATCCTCTTAATTCAAAGGGGGATGACTTCGGAATGACGTTCGAGGGAGTTCACAATCGCGGTTTCTTCTGTTCGAATCGTAATGACGGACGCGGATTTGACCATATATATAGTTTTGAAAAGCCTGAGATTGTTCAGACAATTAAAGGATGGGTATACGAAAAAGACGGATATGAACTTCCGGCAGCACAGGTGTATTTTGTCGGTGATGACGGAACAAACAAAAAACTCAGTGTAAAAACTGACGGCTCGTTCACCGAGGTCGTGAAGCCTGGTGTAGAATATCTCGTGATGGCAACATGTGACGGTTTCCTCAATCATCAGGAATCAATAAAGATAGAAGAAGTGACAGAGAGCGAAGAACATGTTCTGCAGTTCCCGCTTGCATCAATTAATATTCCTGTTCTTATTGATAATATTCATTACGACTTTGACAAGGCTACGTTACGTCCGGAATCGGAGAAATCGCTTGACAAACTTATTAAGACTCTCAATGAGAATCCTAACATAACGATAGAGTTGAGTGCACATTGCGATTATCGTGGTAATGACGAATACAATGAGCGTCTGTCGCAGCAGCGTGCAGAATCGGTTGTTAATTATCTTATATCTCATGGTATTGCGAACGAACGTCTTACGCCTAAGGGATATGGAGAAAGCAGACCGAAGACAATAAGGAAAAAACTTACAGAAAAGTATGACTGGCTTAAGGAAAATGATGTTCTTACTCCAGAGTTTATAGAAAAGCTTGATGAAGAAAAACAGGAAATATGTAATCAGCTGAACAGACGTACAGAGTTTAAGGTTCTGCGTACTACATACGGACTTTTCGATAAGGATGGCAAACTTAAACGTCTGCCACCGCAGAAACAGAAGATAACTGAAGAGTACGAAGAATTAAATGATGAAGGAGATGTAGACATTATAATGTTCTAAATATTGTACATATCCACATATTGATACGTATTAATACAAGAAGAGCGTGTTACAGCTGATAGTTTTGTAACACGCTCTTTTTAATAAAGATTATCGATTTTATTTCTTGTGTTCTGCTACCTGTGCAAAGTAAATAAGTTTGTCTTTGCCAATGTTTTCGAAACAATGACTGTGACCGCGCGGGCAGTAGTGAACCTGACCAGTGTGCAGGATTTCTTCTTTGTCATCGTAGCGGAATTTTACGTCACCGCTTATTATGTAGATGACTTCGCTATTGTCCTTGTGGCAATGATAACCACTTGATGCACCGGGTTCAAGACAACTGAGCATAATTTTATTATCCTCATCTTCGAAGTTGCAAGTATGCAGCATACCTTTGCCGCCCTTGAAACCTTCTATGTCTTTAGATTCTATATTTTCAAAATCTATAATCATAGCAGATAATTTTAGTAGTTCTGTGCTTCAATCTGGAAGTAAGCCTTCGGATGTGCACATACGGGGCACATTTCGGGAGCTTTCTTACCAATAACGATGTGACCGCAGTTAGAGCACTGCCAGATGCATTCTTCATCGCGAGAGAATACTACAGAGTCGTTGATGTTCTTCAGCAACTTGCGGTAACGCTCTTCGTGGTGCTTTTCAATTTTAGCAACCATTGCAAACTTAGCAGCAATTTCGTTGAAACCTTCTTCCTTAGCTTCTTTAGCCATACGCTCGTACATGTCTGTCCATTCGTAGTTCTCGCCTTCGGCAGCAGCTGCAAGGTTGTCTGTTGTTGTGGGGATGTCACCACCGCAGAGATACTTGAACCAAATCTTTGCATGTTCCTGCTCGTTCTTTGCTGTTTCAGCGAAGATTTCAGAAATCTGAACATAACCTTCCTTCTTAGCTTTAGAAGAGAAATAAGTGTATTTGTTACGCGCCTGTGATTCACCGGCAAATGCCTCCATGAGGTTCTTTTCTGTTTTTGTTCCTTTTAATTCTTTCATAATTGTTCTTGTATTTGTCTTGCAAAAATAATAAATTATTGTAAAACTTACAATAATGTACAAGGAAAAAACTTATGTTACAATAAAAAAATGTATATTCGCACCTGAGTTAGAATTAAATAATAATTAATATGGTACAGAATATAATTGTTTTTTTGATAGTATTGTCTGCCGTAGTATATATGGTACGTAAAATTTATAATCAGCTGAAAGGAAAGGGCGGATGTGGTTGCAACTGTGGATGTTGTTCTAATTGTTCTTCTACAAAGAAACTAAACGAAAAAACATCTGATGAAAAGGAAAAAGAAGGAAAAACCTGCTCATGTTGTAAAAAAGACTGATAATATTTTGGTATTTTAAAATATAGTACTACCTTTGCAAGCGTTACAGGACAATGGTGCCTTGGCCGATAGGTTAGGTAACGGTCTGCAAAACCGTGCAGGGCGGTTCGATTCCGCCAGGCACCTCTTTAAAATAAAAAAGCAGTTTCATTCGAAACTGCTTTTTTTGTGATTATTGCTTTTATCTTCCTCCGCCGAAATGGCCTCTGCGTTCTCTGTTTTCTGTATTGTTTGCTTTTCTGTTTACGTTCCTGATGCTGCGGTTTACCACGCTGTTGTTGTTTCTGCGGTTGCTGCCAGGAGTAAACATATTGTCGGGCAGTCTTTTTGATCTGTCGATGCTGCCTCTTGATCTGTTATTGTTTCTGTCTCCTATTTTTACGGTTGTACGTGTGCTGCTTACCCTGCCGCGGCTTCCTGAGTTTCTGAAACTACTGTAGGAGTCACGACTGTGACGGTGGTGATCTCTGTACGAATTGCTTCGGTTGTTATCGTAGTGTCTGCCATGGTGGCGAGTTCCGTGACTGTAGTAGCGTACTCCGCTGCGATAACCGTCGCGCATACCGTAACAAACATTATTGTGCCATGGTCTTCCTGCGTAATAGCTGTGTACGCGATGATGTCTCCATCCGTGACCGCCTCTGTAAGTGACAACAAAGTTCGGGCATCCGAAATAAAGATAATCTCTCTGCGGATAATAATTGTAGATGTTGATTACAATTCTGCCGTGCGAACGATGGAACGGACGATAGAAATACTTCAGTCTTCTGTACAGATTATACTGAGAGCTCAGGAGAATTATTTTAAAGTCTCTGTTTCTTGCCTCCCATGCATGACCGTATAAATCATCGAAGTCATAGTCGTCAAAATCTTCGTAACGCAGCATGTCATAAAGATAATCAAAGTTTATCTCGTATGCAGCTTCATACTGCTCTTCCGAAAGATTAAGCTCGTATGCCATCTTATCTGTCAGGAACAGTGCATATTCTCTGATGTCATCTAAGTCTGTTGCTTTAGCCGGAACAATCATCAGTAAAAGTGCGGCTGTGATTGAAAGTAATATCTTTTTCATGGCTCGTTTGTTTTATATTTGTTTCATCTGATGCAAAGAAACAAAATAAGAATATAAAAAAAAAGGGTTTTCCCCTATTCTGTAGTGGGGAAAACCCTATTAATAATATTAAACTATAAGTTTATTGTTTGTTATTCTTTTCTTTTTTGCCTTCACGCCACAGCTGCCATGCATTAAATGTGTTCTGCCATATTACGTATGCGCCAGGAGCAACGGCTGCAAGAGGAATGTTGAACACTGCTGTGGCGAGCCATATTCCTACGATAGTGTTCTTCTGTCCTAAGGCCTGACCGGCAGTGACTGTATCATTGTATTTGCCGCCAACAGCCTTGCCTGTAAAGAACAAGAACAGAGTGAGTATTGCCGGCAGTACTATCATCATTATAAGTGCGTAACTTGAAAGACTGTCTGAATTTACTATGTTACGAACGGTAACGCCTGTAATGATTGCGAGGTTTACACCCCAGATATAAAATGCAAGGTTCTTTATGCTGTTCATCTTCTTTACAAACTTTGGGAAAAGTTTTCTTGACAGGAATGCAAAGAACAATGGCAGAATGAGAACGTTGAATACGCGTCGCAGTATTATAAGGAACGAAGTCATGAACTGACCTGTCTGTGTATCGTCGATGAAAGGGAAGAACAGAGGTGCGCAGATTGAGCATGCTATGTTTGCAACAATGATAAAAGTTGTAATCTCGCCCATGCTGCCGCCGAGTTTCTCGGTAATAACCGGAGCTGCCGATGCAGTAGGACACAGGACGCACATAAGAAGTCCTTCATATATCAGTTTGTTGTCCATGTCTTCTGACATAGCTATGCCGGCAACAAACAGCAGACATATAACAAGCCATATTATCATCAGCCAGACCTGCCACATGTGCGGAACCATTTCTTTAAGCTTAATCTTACAGAAAGATACATAAAGTATCAGGAAGATGAGGTAGGGAAGAGAACCTTCGATGATAGGTTGCAAGGTTATGCCAATAGGAATCAGTGGTTCTACGTTGGCAAAAATTAAATACAGCAGTGTACCTGTCAGAATAGCTGACGGCAATGTCCATTGTTTTAAAAAGGCAATTATTTTCATACCCGTACTTAGTTGATTGTATCAGGCATCGCACTTATAACAAGTATTTAATGATGTTATAAAAGTTCTGTCTTAGTTATATATATTTATTCAAAGCGGGTGCAAACTTAAATATTTTTTTTGATATATGACATGTTTGTAAAATAAAAATGACTAAGTTTGCAAAATAATGAAGATAAACATAAAAGATAAGCAGATATTAAGAATTGCAATACCGTCGATTGTAACAAATATTACAGTCCCTCTTCTCGGACTTGTAGATGTCGGTATTGTGGGTCATATAGGTAATGCGGCATATATCGGAGCAATTGCCGTAGGCACTACTATATTTAATATAATTTACTGGATGTTCGGTTTCCTACGTATGGGAACCGGAGGCCTTACGTCGCAGGCATACGGAAAACGAGACTTTCATGAGATCGTTCTTCTGCTTGCCCGTTCGCTTACCATAGCCCTCGGAGTTGCTGCCATCATGCTGATATTGCAGAAGTTACTGTTTGTGGCTGCTGTAGATTTTATAGCACCTTCTTCAGAAACAGCGCAGCTTGTAGCCATATACTTTAATATATGTGTGTGGGGAATACCCGCCATGCTGTGCCTTTACAGTCTTACAGGATGGTTCATAGGAATGCAGAACACAAAGATTCCGATGTTCGTGAGTATAACACAGAACATCGTGAATATCGTTGCCAGTATGTTCCTGGTATTCGGAATGGGAATGAAGATAGACGGAGTGGCTACAGGAACCGTAATAGCCCAGTATGCAGGACTTATAATGGCACTTACATTCTTGTTGTGGCGTTACGGACGACTGAGAAAATATTTTGACAGTAAGAAACTATTCTGTAGAAAGGCCCTGATGCAGTTCTTCAAGGTAAACCGTGATATATTTATACGTACATTATTCTTTATATCAGTTAATCTCTACTTTACTCATGTGGGTGCGGTACAGGGTGACGTTATACTGGCTGTAAATACCCTTCTGCTTCAGATGTTCACAATATTCTCTTATGTAATGGATGGATTTGCCTATGCGGCTGAGGCTCTCAGTGGAAAATTTTATGGAGCGCAGAACAGACCGGCACTTGATGCGATAATAAGACGTCTGTTCGGATGGGGACTTGCAATGGCTGTTATCTTTACTGTTGTGTACGTTTCAGGCGGAAGATCGTTCTTGTCTCTCCTTACGTCAGATGACGTTGTACTTGATGCTTCGGCAGAATATTTTGTATGGGCGGTACTTATTCCTGTTGCAGGAATTGCGGCCTTTATATGGGACGGAATATTTATCGGAATAACCGAAACTGCCGGAATGCTGCTTTCTTCAATGATTGCCGCCATAATATTCTTTGTAATATATACAGTGGCTTCGCCTTACATATATAATCATGCCCTGTGGATGGCATTCATAGCATTTCTGGCTGCAAGAGGCATATCACAGACATTTATATATAATGTAAAGAAAAAGAAGCTTCCTTTCTGAAAAATATATTATAGCTCGTAGAGAGGAATGTCTCTGAGATTCTTTAGATATTCCGTACGTGTGTTATACATGTGTTTCCAACTGCTGTTGTAAAACTTGCGTATGTCAATGTTCAGATACCACTTTCCGTGTGATTCGAGTCTGTCTACGAGAGTCCCGTATGTTAAGCGGTCGAGAGCCTCGGCAGGCTGATATGCCGGAATCTCCCCCTTCTCGTCAGCAAGAATCTCAGACACCATATTAATGCACATCAGTTCGTAGAGAATGTCATTGATAACTCTGATGGGGATGTTTGTCTCCTTTTTCAGTTCTATTGCAGTTGCAGGAGCCTTTCCGTTCTTAAAACGCTTACATATTATACCCATTATAAGTGCACACATCATGGTGTGATATTTGATGGAAATATCCTTTGACTGAGTGACGAAGGCATATTCCTCCAGATTCTGGTTGGTGTATGTAAGTTCGGCACCGATAAGACATATAGTCCATGAAATTTGCAGCCAGAGCATGAACATAGGCAGGGCAGCGAACGAACCATATATGGCATTGTAAGAAGACACCCACACCTGAGAATGTATGTAGAATATTTGCAGCACCTGCATTGCCACACCCGTCAGAATACCGGGTACTATTGCCGAGCGGAATTTGACATTAGTGTTAGGCATGAATACATACAGGGTGGTGAATACCGCAACCATAAACACGTAGGGCATTAGGTCTATCAGGAATTTTACGAACGGAGCTATTATTCCCTGGTCGATATTGTCTGCCGTCGTTGCAATGAATATAGAGAGTCCCGATGACACTACAATGATGATGGGAACCATGAAGAACATGGCAAGATAGTCGGTGAACGTACGGAAAACACTGCGCGGTTTTTTTACCTGCCATATATCATTGAAAGCTCTTTCGATACGGCTCGTAAGCATGAGCACGGTCCACAGCATAAATATAAGACCTACGCCAAGGAAGATGCCGCTCTTAGTGTGTATGAGGTAAGAATTTACGAATCCGATTATTGTATCGGCAGCCTGAGGCTGACTTTCGAGAAGTCCGCGAAACCATTTCTCTATGTAGAACGACTGTCCGAAACCGCGAGCTACGGCAAAGACTACCGCAGTGATAGGGACTATTGCAAGCAGAGTAGAATAAGTAAGTGCAGCAGCACTTTCGTTAGTCTGATTGGTGATGAAAGCCTCTATCGTGATATATAACTTCTTTATAATGCCGTATATGAAATAACGAGTTTTTGAGACATCGTCCTTTGAAATACGCCAGATATCCTTTTTTAAGAAATGCTTTATTTCAGTGATCTTCTTATTCATGATATAGGGAATAAAGGTGAAAAAAGAAACAGTATCCCTGTAAGCCGGGTTCTGTTCCGTACATAGTTCTCACGATGTACGGTGCCTGTCATTTATCTAATCTGCAAGTCACCTTACAGCTTAAGCATTCTACCCTCCATCGGAGTTAGTCGGGCGGGCTGCCCTCGGACGATGGTTTACACGAACTTGCAGCCTCCGGATTACACGGCATGACGATCACCCGTCACCCGGTGGTCTCTTACACCACCTTCTCACCCTTACCTCTTGCGAGGCGGTTATTTTCTTCTGCTTGCTCCTACTGTTGCCAATAGCTTCTATTTTCGGAAGCGGAGTGCCCTGTGCTGCCCGGACTTTCCTCTCGCATCTTAAGAGATGCCAGCGACAGAGCCGGGATGCTGTTTCGTGTGCAAAAGTACAAAAAAATAATAGAATGTTGCAATATTGTAAGCGTAAAAAGCCTTTTGCGTGCAATTAAACATTTGTAAAAATCAATGAAAAACATGAAATAACCCGCTGATAACGAAATGGTTCTGTTAAAAGAGAAGAAATAATCAGCCAAAATGTCAGTTTTAAAATATTTGCTTATATTTTTGCATGTGAAGAATATAACAAATACATAATATTAATTGAAATGAAAAAGATTTTTTATCAACTAAAAACTTCAGTGCTAATGTTAGCATTGGTTGCTACGGCCTGTACTGCACAGCCCGGAGATGCTCAGGTAAAAGGTCAGCCCGTTGACCTTACTTATGCTGCTGAGAAGGCCTTACCGGCAGTAGTTCACATAAAGTTTGTACAGAACAGCAAGGTTCAGACAGTAGATGTAGAAGGTGATTCTTTCGACTTCTTTGACCCGTTCGGATTCTTCGGCGTTCCTGACAGAGGAACTCAGAAAAGAAAGATTCAGACTCCTAGGCGCGTTGCTTCTGGTTCGGGCGTGATTATTTCAGAAGACGGATATATCGTAACTAATAATCACGTGGTAGAAGATGCCGATGAACTTACGGTTACCCTTAACGATAACAGAGAATACTCTGCAAGAATTGTTGGTACCGATAAGACTTCTGACCTGGCTCTTATCAAGATTAATGCAAAGGATCTTCCCACACTGCCCATTGGCGACAGTAACGATCTTAAGGTAGGCGAGTGGGTTCTTGCAGTAGGTAACCCCTTTAATCTTAACTCTACGGTTACGGCCGGTATCGTAAGTGCAAAGGCACGTTCGCTCGGAGCTAACGGTGTTGAGTCTTTCATTCAGACCGATGCGGCAATCAACTCAGGAAACTCAGGTGGTGCTCTCGTTAATGTAGATGGCGAACTCGTAGGTATTAATGCCATGCTCTATTCTAACACTGGTTCTTACAGCGGATATGGATTTGCCATTCCGACAACCATCATGAACCGTGTAGTAGCAGATATTAAGAAGTACGGAACAGTTCAGCGTGCAGTGCTCGGAATTTCTGGTATGGATGTAAACAAATACATCGACATGAAGAAAGAGAAGGGCGAAGAAGTTGATTTCGGAACAGTAGAAGGCATTTACGTAGCAAAAGTAGAAGAGGGTAGTGCAGCTTCGGCCGCAGGACTTAAGGAAAATGATGTCATTATCTCTCTCGATGGTCAGAAGGTTGCCAAAATGGCACGTCTCTACGAACTTATGTCGCAGAAACGTCCCGGTGACAAGGTTACTATTAAATTCCTGCGTAACAAGCAGGAGATGACGAAGACCGTGACAATGATGAACCGTCAGGGCAATACAAAGATTGTTGAGGCTGTAGACCTTGATGTACTCGGAGCAGTGTTCCGTGAAGTATCTCAGGAAAGCAAGCAGATGCACAATATCAGTTCAGGACTTGAAGTAGTTAAGGTTGGCGATGGTGCATTCAAGGATTCCGGAATAACCAAAGGATTCATAATCCAGAAGGTAAACGACAAGGCAGTTAAGACCGTCG
Organism: Prevotella sp.; assembly: GCA_020026195.1. GTDB lineage: Bacteria > Bacteroidota > Bacteroidia > Bacteroidales > Bacteroidaceae > Prevotella. The sequence goes on along the minus strand of JAHHQW010000022.1, from coordinate 16,198 downwards.
AGGAACTCCAGAAGTGTGTAAAGGAAGCATCTACAAGCAAAGATCCTGTACTTTACATCCAGGGTATTTATCCTACAGGTAAGAAATATTATTTCGCAGTTGTTCTGCAGGATTAATAGCATATAATTATACGTGTAAAAGCGGTGGCGACTTTAGTTGTTCACCGCTTTTTTTGTGTTTTTATTTGGTATGTTATAAATAATGATTTATCTTTGCAAGTAAAGAATATAGAACCAAAGAAATAAGGGTCGTATCGTACAGATCGGGATACTCATCAATTAAATCAGAAAAACCGAGACGACATCTCATGTTAATGGCGGGCCACAAATCTTTTCGGAGATGCTATATGCAGGTGGATTACAAAGACTGGGAGCTCTCTAATAATTTACACTCGGAGTTTTCATCACATCGACGGTACGACCTCTTTTTTATATATAATCAGTAATACATCATAACAAAATATGTTCTCGGGTATAGTAGAAGAAATGGCCGTCGTAAGGGCCGTTAAGAGAGATAGAGAAAATGTGGACTTTACGCTTGAGTGCTCTTTCACCGATGAGCTGAAAATAGACCAGAGCGTATCGCATAACGGCGTATGTCTTACCGTGGTTGCCATAGAAGGCAGATGCTATACGGTTACGGCCATGAAGGAAACCCTTGACAGAAGTAATCTCGGATGCCTGAAAGAAGGTGACAGGGTGAACATCGAACGTTCGATGATTATGAACGGACGCCTTGACGGACATATCGTTCAGGGACACGTGGACGGTACTGCTGAATGTATCGGTATAAAAGATGCAGACGGAAGCCGTTACTTTACCTTTAAGTATGCTTTTGACAAGGAGATGGCACGCCGTGGCTATTTCACTGTAGACAAGGGCAGCGTAACTGTTAACGGAGTGTCGCTTACAGTGTGCAACCCTACGCGCGATGAGTTTACGGTGGCAATAATACCGTACACCATAGAACATACAAACTTCTGTGACATAAAGGAAGGCGGTAAAGTAAACATCGAATTTGATATATTAGGCAAATATATAGCACGTCTCAAGGAATTGGGCGAATAAAATATTACACGTACGGACACATGATAGCGATACATCCAATATCGTAAGTTTCAATACTTAAGATTAGGTTGTATCGCTATTTTTTGTTACATTTGCAGCGTAAAAATTAGAAAACACAATTAAAAACATATTTATCATGGGTCAGAAAATAAAGACAAAATGTCTCATCATCGGTAGTGGTCCTGCTGGTTACACATCAGCCATCTATGCATCAAGAGCTAACCTCAAACCTATAGAGTACTGCGGTATGCAGACTGGCGGTCAGCTTACACAGACAACAGAAGTTGAAAACTTCCCCGGTTATCCCCAGGGTGTAGACGGCAACCAGATGATGATGGATATGCGCGAACAGGCAGAACGTTTCGGCGCAGATATCCGCGACGGAATTATTACAGAATGCGACTTCAGCGCAGCTCCTTATAAGTGTAAGACAGACGAGGGCGACGAAATCGAAGCTGATACAGTAATCATCGCAACAGGTGCTTCTGCCAAGTATCTTGGTCTTCCCGACGAAGAAAAGTACAGAGGCATGGGTGTTTCTGCATGTGCTACATGCGATGGCTTCTTCTACCGCAAGAAGACCGTAGCCGTTGTAGGTGGTGGCGATACAGCTTGTGAGGATGCACTTTATCTTGCAGGTCTTGCAAAGAAAGTTTACCTCATCGTAAGAAAGCCTTTCCTCCGTGCATCTAAGGTTATGCAGGAGCGTGTAAAGAGCACAGAGAACATCGAAATACTCTTCGAACACAATACACTCGGTCTGTTCGGACAGGACGGCGTTGAGGGTGCACACCTTGTATATCGCAAGGGTGAGGCTGACGAAGAGAAGCGTGACATCGCAATTGACGGATTCTTCCTCGCAATTGGTCACAAGCCTAACTCTGACGTATTTGCAAAGTGGCTTGATACCGACGAAGTTGGTTACATCAAGACTATCGACGGTACTCCTAAGACAAAGATTCCCGGAGTGTTCGCAGCCGGTGACGTTGCCGATCCTACATACCGCCAGGCTATTACAGCTGCTGGTTCAGGATGTAAGGCTGCCATTGAGGCAGAACGTTTCCTTCTCGCACAGGGAAAATAACAACATCTGAAATATATTGATATTCAGTTTTTTACGGGTGCAGAACATGATTGTTTCTGCATCCGTATATTTTTTGCCTTTTATTACCGTATGTCTATGCGTAACATTTCAGAAGTAAACATACGTGTGTTAACGAACAGCATTACGTGAGATAGTTTGCTGGTTCTCGTGTACTAACTTACAAACAAAGGATGTTTGTTTGTAAGATAACTTAATTTTACATTGAAAAAACTCTGGTATCATTTGTTTCTGAGGTTTATCTGTTTTTTTCTTTCATAACGTTACGATTCCTTCTTGCCTTGCCATGACAGTTTTATCGTGTCATCTGACAAAATTACGCAGTGCGGCATCAGTCTGAGATAAAAGTGCTGTAAAAACAGGTTACCTATGCTGTAATTACAGTTATAGTATGTTTCAAAATGTTTATAATATAATAAGATGTAAAATATGGCGCAAAAATGTCATACTTCTGTCATGACTCTGCCAAATGACAGCCCGGCACAGATGTTATTTTTACTTTGGCACACTTTATGTATGTAATGAGGGTAGAAGCTTAAAAACATAAAAGATATGAATATTAAACCATTAGCAGACAGAGTTCTGGTACTTCCAGCTCCTGCAGAAGAGAAAATCGGCGGTATCATCATCCCCGACACAGCAAAAGAGAAACCTTTACACGGTACAATCGTTGCAGTAGGTAACGGTACAAAGGACGAAGAAATGATTCTTAAAGAAGGCGACGAGGTTCTTTACGGAAAATATTCAGGTAACGAACTCGAATTCGAAGGTACTAAGTATCTTATGATGCGTCAGAGCGATGTTCTCGCAAGAATCGATAAATAATCGAGAGTTTTACAACAACAATTTAAAAGATTTAAAATCATGGCAAAAGATATAAAGTTTGATATGGATGCCCGCGACCTTCTTAAGAAAGGTGTAGACCAGCTGGCAGATGCAGTGAAAGTAACACTCGGTCCGAAGGGACGTAACGTAATTATCGAAAAGAAATTCGGTGCTCCTCAGATTACAAAGGACGGTGTGACAGTAGCTAAGGAAATCGAACTCTCTGATAAGTTCGAGAACACAGGTGCACAGCTCGTTAAGAGTGTTGCAAGCAAGACTGGCGACGATGCAGGTGACGGTACTACAACAGCTACAATCCTTGCACAGGCTATAGTAAACGTTGGTCTGAAGAACGTAACAGCAGGTGCTAATCCTATGGACCTCAAACGTGGTATCGACAAGGCTGTAAAGGCTGTCGTTGAGTTTATTAAGAACAACGCAGAACAGGTAGACGACAACTACGATAAGATTGAGCAGGTTGCTACTGTAAGTGCTAACAACGACCCTGAAATCGGTAAACTGCTTGCTGACGCAATGCGTAAGATTTCTAAGGACGGTGTAATCACAATTGAGGAAAGCAAGAGCCGTGACACATACATCGACGTTGTTGAAGGTATGCAGTTCGACAGAGGTTACCTGAGCGGATATTTCGTAACAAACGCTGAGAAGATGGAATGCGAGATGGAGAATCCTTATATCCTTATCTACGACAAGAAGATAAGCAGCCTGAAGGATTTCTTACCTATCCTGCAGCCCGCAGCAGAAAGCGGACGCCCCTTGCTGGTTGTTGCCGAAGATGTAGATTCAGAGGCTCTGACAGCATTGGTTGTAAACCGTCTGCGTGCTAACCTCAAGATTTGTGCTGTTAAGGCTCCTGGCTTCGGCGATCGTCGTAAGGCAATGCTCGAAGACCTTGCTATCCTTACTCACGGTGTAGTAATTTCAGAGGATAAGGGTCTGAAACTTTCTGAAGCAACTCTCGAAATGCTCGGAACTTGTGAAAAGGCTGTTATCTCTAAGGACAACACTACAATCGTAGGTGGTGCAGGTGACAAGCAGCTCATCGCTGACCGTATCGCACAGATTAAGGGCGAGATGGAGAACACTACAAGCAGCTATGACAAGGAGAAACTGCAGGAACGTCTTGCTAAACTCGCAGGTGGCGTTGCTGTACTTCATGTAGGTGCTAACAGCGAAGTTGAAATGAAGGAAAAGAAAGACCGTGTAGACGATGCTCTCTGCGCAACACGTGCAGCTATGGAAGAGGGTGTTGTTGCCGGTGGTGGTACAACATATATCCGTGCTCTTTCAGCCATCGAAGGTCTGAAGGGTGTAAATGCTGACGAACAGACAGGTATCAACATCGTTCGTCGCGCAATCGAGGAACCGCTCCGCCAGATTGTTAAGAACGCAGGCGAAGAGGGTGCCGTAGTTGTTCAGAAGGTTCGTGAGGGTAAGGGTGACTTCGGTTACAATGCTCGCACAAGCACATACGAAGATATGCGTAAGGCCGGAATCATTGATCCTGCTAAGGTATCACGTGTTGCTCTTGAGAACGCTGCTTCTATTGCAGGTATGTTCCTGACAACAGAATGCCTCATCGTTGAAAAACCTGAGGACGACATCAAACTTCCTTCTATGGGTGCAAACCCCGGAATGGGCGGCATGATGTAATCATTGACACATAAGTGATTAATTAATACAGAAATAGACAAAAGGTCGGACTGCTTGGTGCAGTTCGACCTTTTTATTTGTTATTCCGTATTTGTTGTAGTTGCATAAAAAAACTTCCGAAGTTTTATCGGAAGTTTTTTAGTCTTATGATGGAATGCAGAGTTTATTTTACAAACCCCACAGACTTGTTATCGTCTTAGATTCAACCTTCTCCTCTATGTTATCGGGGAGGTTGCAGAAGAAGTCTATACCTGTCTTCTTCTCCAGCTCGTCGATTGAAATTACGAAGTTCTTTAATGGCTGATGCTTGTCTATGTTTCCGTCGTGTTTAACCCAGAAAGCAAGCGCCTTGTAGCCGTCGTTACCCTTCTTCTTGTTCTTACAAAGGATAGCCATATAATAATATTTAGGAACGATGAGACCTTTGCTGGTACGTTTTATTATTTGTTCCTCGCGGTCGATTGTTCCGCCCTTGCACACATAAAGGGTGTCGCGGAAGTCATTACGGTTCCATTCTCTTAATTTAAATTCCATCTCTACCCAGATGCCGACATTGAACTTGTAAGACTGCGGCTGAATGTTTGAAAGGTAGAATGTCTGTTCGTTGGCATCCTTGCTGTAAACGCGGTCTTCTGATGCGCAAATATGTCCGCGGTTATATCCGCTGCCGCGGTATTGGTCGAGTGTGGTGCGATACTGTGAAGGAATTCTCTTGTCTTCCTGGAAGGGGTCTCCTCCCCATTCTGTATTTTCCCAGTTTGATCTGTTCCAGTTCTTAACAGCATTCTTTGCATACATGCTGTAGCAGGTCCAGCGCTGTGATTTCTTTCTGCAATCCCATTCGACGCTCAGTGTAACGCCATAGTCAGGAGTACCGCTTGTAAGTACGAGGTTCATGTCGTCGTCCTTTACTTTTGGAAATTCGAGACGTGTGACATGGGGATTACTTGTAACGATATTCTTATTTTTGTTGGATGATTCTGTCGTATTATTGTTATCATCATCGCTGCTGCATGAACAAAATAATGTTGATAAGGTAAGTACGACTGTAAAAATCTTTATGTACCTCATTAAAATTAAAACCTATATATAATTTTAATGCGCTTAAACGTATATGCAACTACGTTTAAACGCATTAATAAAAAAATCTTTCGATGAAATATATTATTTCTTCTTAGCTCTTCCGTATCTGCTCAAGAACTTGTCAACGCGACCTGCTGTATCAACAAGCTTTGTCTTACCTGTATAGAACGGGTGTGATGAGCTAGAAATTTCCACTTTTACCACTGGGTAAGTTTCGCCTTCAAATTCTACTGTCTCTTTAGTCTTGCATGTAGAACGAGTAAGGAACATATCGCCGTTGGACATATCCTTAAATACGACGGGGCGATAGTCTTCGGGATGAATACCTTTTTTCATTTTGTTTTATTATTGTTTAATATTAATATTTGTCTTACTTACTATAAGTTAGGGTGCAAAATTACGAATAATTCTGCTCCCTTCCAAATATTTTATTCAAATAGTTGATTATTTGATGATAAACTCTCCGTTATATTCTAATGTAAAGTCATCAACGAGGATGTCTTTACCCGGACGTTTAGCGTTCATTACAACTACTGTGTACTCGCCGTCGGCATCAATGTCGAATTCGTATGTAACTTCTGTCCATACGTCTTTCTTAAGGTCGTTGATGTAATCACCGTAGATGTAGTCGTTACCACCTGTAGGCTTGCCGTTTGTAAGTTTTACGTATCCTGCACGTGCTGAACCGCCTTCTGCTGTTACGGCCTTTGTCCAGAACTTCATTACGTAGTGACCTGCCTTGAGGTTGAGAAGTTTGTAACCAAGACGCATGTTACCGTCAGTGTTACCGCCAACCTGAACAGAGAACTTGCCGCTGTGTGCATCTTTGCTCTGGAAAAGGTTAGCCTTGCTTGCAGGACCGTTCCAGTTGTTAGGTTCGCCGCTTACCCATGTCTCGAAGTCACCGTTGGGAGTTGTAGTGTCACCTACGTCGGGAATGTCAGAGCCCGGTTCGTCACCGCCGCCGCCCTGTCCGGCCTTGCCTTCAACAACATTGAGGTTCTTAACTTCCCATGTACCAGATTTCTCAGCACATACGTAGTGCAGAGCTACATATACCTTGCCCTTGCCCATGAACTGAGCAGGAATGTCAGTGTCGTACTTGTAGAATGTTGTCCAGTCCTTACCCTTGTATTCCTTGAGTTCGCCATTGAGAACAGTCCACTGTGTTGTTGCCGGATCGCCTGTGAAGTTGTCTGTTACGAGAACTTCATTCTTAACACCTTCTACTGGAACGTCATTGAATGTAATATATTTCAGAAGATAGTCAAAGTTGATGCTTGCTTCCTTAGTGTTAGTCATATCCATTGGCTTAGAAACGAGGTAGCTGTTAGAAGCTGTTGTCTCCTTTGTCTGGTTGTCGTAACCAGAAGCCTTTGCTGTGTGGAAGTCTATGATCCAGGGTGTACCTGAAACGTGGCTTACGCTGAATACACCGAAGCTGTTGCCGAATGTTTCGCTGATGAACTTACCATTAACGGGTTTCAGTACGTCGCTGCCAGGAACAACGGGATCGTCACCACCAGGATTCTCTTCTGCTACACCATCCTTGACGATAAGGTTTTTAATCTTGAATGTAGAAGACTTAACTGAAGAACACTTGAATCCGAATGCTAACACAATGTCTTTCTTACCGATATATTCGGCAGGAATGTTCTTGCTGTAGTTAAAGTATGTGTCGAAATCCTTGATTGCTGATTCTTCCCACTTGATGCTCAGGTCTTTCCATTCTGTTGTAACAGGGTCGCCTGTGAACTTGTCAGAGATAAGAACCTTGAAGTTAGCTTCGGGAGTAACGTACATGTTGATGTACTTGAACGAGATGAATGCACCTTCGCTCTTAGAAAGGTCAAAAGCGGGAGATACAAGATATGTCTCTGTCTCTATAGTTGTTCTGGAATCGAAATCGTATCCAGAAGCTGTCATTACGTTGTGATCAATTCTCCATCCCTGTCCTTTGGGAGTTATGACTTCGAACTTACCTTTTCCTACAGTGAAGGGCTCTTCGAGGTATGTACCTTCTGCCAGTCCTCCGTTGCCGGAATTTGCAGGATCATCGTAAGGAGCGGGAACATCCTCGCAGCTTGCAAATGAAAGCGCCATTATGAGCGCAAACATAGAATAAAAAATCTTTTTCATGTTTATGTCTTTTTATTAATTACTTATTTGATTACTTCAACATCTTTTGAGGTGCGTAACATAATCTGCCATGTGTCCTGGTAGCGTGTAAATACACCTGTGATGTTAACCTTGCCTGTAGGCATTACTTCGTGTGCGAACTTTGCATATTTGCTGGTACGAACGCAGATTTCTCTGTCGCTGTATCCCTTGATTTTTCTGTTTGCGCCGTTGCCGTAGAGAGGAACGCTGCCGTCATCCGGAGCAAATACTGCTGCGCCGTCTGCTTCTGCAAGTTCTACATCCTTTATAACCATCAGCTTACCGCTGTTTGCTCTCATGTATTCCTTGTCTTTCATGCGGCTCTTGTCAAACTCTTCGGCCTTGATGCTTGTGCTGTCGGCCTTACCGATAAGACGGAAATGTTCCTGCCATACGGCGCGGTGTATCTTTCCGATACCGATTTCTCCCTTATTGTTAACGTAAGGCATACCAATCTGAGCCTGCTTGCGGTATGAACCTACATAGAGATCCTTGAGTTCGAGAAGTATTTCCTGTCCTTGTGGAAGGATGCCGTAAAGACCGCCCTGTCCGACACCGATAAGGATGCCGCCAGTATTGTCCTGAGCTGCGAACTGTGTATAGAAGTTGCCACCGCGGTCGTTTGCTGTTACGCGAACCTTAACCTGCATAGGCTTTTCGACCTTAAAGAGTCCCTGTGATTCAATCTCGTCGGCACACATCTCCTTAAGTTCGGCAATAGTTACGACATTATTCTCTGTAAGAGTGTCGTTGCCAAAGAAATTCTCATCTTCGTTAGGTGTTCCATATCCCTCATCCATACATGATGCAAGAGTCAGACATGCAACAACCATTATAATATATTTTGTAATCTTCATTGTGTGTATGAATTTTAGAATTTATAAGTTACAATCAACATACCGTTTGTACCATAAGCGTAATACTTCTTTGGGTTCTTAGAGAACTTGTAAGTACGCTGGTTGTTCATAGAACCATCGCTCTTCACTGTGTAGTCGCTTCGGCTCTGTTCGTAACCGCCTGTACAGATCTTTATGTTGTTGAGAATGTTAGTAAGGTTCATGTTAATTGACAACTGACCTTTCTTGAGATAGATGCTGCGTCCGATAGAAGCGTCGAGCATGAAACCTCCGTTACCCTTTGACTGTCCGGGAACGATGTAGTTACCTTCGTTATCGATAGAAGACATTGTCTTAAGTGTCTGTTCGTAACGCAGGCTCGGAGAGTAGTTTAAGAAGATACGGTCGTAGTAGTTACCCTTCAGGTCGATGAACCATCCGTGAGCGTGATAGCTCAGAATCATGCTGTAAGAAGATAAAGGTGTACCAGCCTCGCGCATGTCCTTATTATAAACTACGTCCTTGTACATAGTCTTCTTTGTAGAGTGCATGTAGCATACGTCAGCATTGTTGAGGTTTCTTGCCTCGCTTACCTGACCTAATGCGATGATGTTGAATGAAGGTGACAGTTTGAAGTCGATACCATATTCCAAACCTGCATATTCCTTCTTAAGACCAGTCATTGAAACGTATGAGAATGAGTTGATATCATCAAAGTAGAAGTTCTGCCATTCTGTGACGTGTGTCATACGGTTGTAGTATGCATTGATGTTTGCATGAACCCACTGTGTCTGCAACTGGTAACCGATTTCGCTGCTGAATACCTGTTCGTTCTTAAGGTTATTAACGAAGTCGTTGTTGATTTCAGGAGAAACAAATGCTGTACGTGCAAGAGGTGAACGCCATTCGTAACCTGCGCCGAGAGATATTGTGCTTCCGCCGCCGAGGTTTACTGTCATTCCGAACTTACCTCCGAGTTCACCGAAGTGAGCTGTCTTGCTCTTACCGTATGAATTGTTAGGAGCCATACCGTTACGCATCTTACCATCACGCTGCATGCTTGTGCCACCGCCCTTGGCAGCAACCATAAGATGAACGCGACCCATGTTTCTTGAATAGTTAGTCCAGATAGAAGCCTTGTTTACGAGAATGTTGTAATCGTAACCGAACTTGTCACCTTCGCGGACAATACCGTTTTTATTGTTAAGGTCGTACTGAATTTCATCTGCTGTAGAAGCGTAAGAACTCATTGCATAAGAATTCAAGTTATGGAATGACTTAGCGCCAAGCAGGTCTTCGAGAGTCTGATAGTGACGGCCGTTGTTTGTACCAAGAACGAAACCTAAGTTCCAGTTGCTGTTCTTGTCAGGTCTCATTGATAAAGTAGAGGCTAATGTAAGAGTAAGAGCATCGTTGTTCTTTGCCTGTACATAATACATAGCATCGGCGCCTTCTGTAGCGGCGTTGCGGTTGGCAGCATACAGACGGTCCCAGTTAATCTGACGGTTAGCCTTTGAAGCCTTCAGATAATCATACGCTGTCTTCCAGTCATTGTAATTTGCTTCGCCACGGTGAGCAACATCTTCAGTGTCCCATACATTGAAGAAACTACTTGGTAAGTTCTTCCAATAGTCAGGCTGAGGGTTCTCAGAGTTGTTGTAATTAAGTTTTGTACTCTTGTACATACTGTATTTACCGAACAGAGAAGTGGTAAGTTTCATGTCGTCGGTAATGTCCCAGTCCCATGTGAACATGGCAGAAGGAGCGAAGTCGTTAACAACACGAGAGTTACGACGATGTCCGTTCTGATAACCCCAGTAAGGATTGTACTGGTAGTCGTTGGCAATCCAGTAGCTTTCGTCTGTGGCGGCACCCTGCGATGCACGTTCGGTAGGGTTACCCCATGTAGCGAAAGTAAGAGAGTGCTTGTCGTTGATTACTTTCTGTGCTGCCAGATAGTAAGAGAAAGCATTGTAGAAAGTACCTTCAACATATCCTCTGTCTGCCCAGCGGTAAGTAAGGTTTCCTGCGAAAGCCCATCCGTTGTCATTCAGTCCTGTGTTGAATGTATACATTCCGCGCAATGTATAGTTGCTGTTTCTTACCATCATAGACATTCTGTGTCCGACGGGAAGACTTGCGGGGCGGAAGTTATAATTTGCTGAACCAGCCATTCCCGGCATAGAGAAATTGTTGCTCTCGAAAGGAAGAGACGATTCCATTCCTCGGGTTATGTTGTTCAGACCGCCTACCATAGAATAACGGAAGTTACCAGCTTCCATGTCGTTCATAGGAGTTCCGTTGATATAAATCTCATTATACTTCTGATTTAAAGCGCGGTATCTAAATCTTACGGGTGAAAACAGGAATCCTACCTGATTTGCATAAACATTAGTGCCGGAGCCGATGATCGTAATGTCCTGAGATCTGCTCTCATCTTCGTCCAGCTGTGCTTCTGTGAAAGTAAAAGCCGATTCATCATTGGATCGGTTTTTCTCTGTATCTTTTACGTCCTGTGCATAAGTAAGTGACGCACAACAGAGAGCTAACACTGCCAATTTTAATTTTTTCTGCATAGCTTCTTGTATAGTTTTTTATTACATTTTGTGTGCAAAGTAACGAAATAAAATCTAAAAACAGAAATAAAAGGTGTGTTTCTTGATTTATTATACGAAAATGTCATATAAATTAACGACATTTGCACCAAGAAATTACTATAAGATGAAAAAGGTATTTTTAATATTGACTCTCCTTTTCACATTCGGAATGGGAGTCGCAGATGCACAGAAAGAGAAGAAGTTCTCTGTATACGGTATTGGTTTCTACAATCAGGAAAATCTTTTTGATACAACACATGACGAAGGAAAGAAAGATTACCAGTATCTTCCAGACGGACAGTATAAATGGAACGAAAACAAATACAGTCATAAGTTGCATAATATGGCAAAAGTTCTTGCTGATATGGGAACTGATGTATTACCTAACGTAGGCTGTGCCATCATAGGACTTTCGGAAGTAGAGAATGCACACGTGCTCGAAGATCTTACGGCAGAGGCACCTCTCAAGGCGAAAAATTATAAATACGTACACGTTGAAGGTCCGGACAGACGAGGAATAGACTGTGCTCTTATTTACAATCCTTCGCTTTATACCGTGAAGAATGTAAAACTTGTACCTTTCGTACAGGAACTTGAAAAGGACAGCGCATTCTATACACGAGGATTCCTTACCGTAAGCGGTGAGCTTGCAGGCGAACATGTATCTGTAATTGTATGTCATCTTCCGAGTCGTTTCTCAGGCTCATTCTACCGCGAACTTGGAGGACGCCAGATAAAGGCCGTTAAGGACTCGCTGCTTAGAGAAGATCCTAACTGCAAAGTGTTTGTCATGGGCGATATGAATGATGACCCTTACGATAAGAGTATGTCTGAAGCACTTGGCGGCCGCCGTAATCTTGATAAGGTTAAGCAGGGCGAAATGTACAATCCCTGGTGGAACATCTTGAAGAAAGACGGAAAGGGTACTCTGTCATACAGAGGTTCATGGAATCTTTTCGACCAGATATTAATCACTCCTAATCTTCTTAATCAGAACGGAGATAAAGATTATTCTACACTTAAATATTGGAAAAGCCAGATATTCCGCAGAGACTATCTGTTCCAGACAGAAGGCAAGTATAAGGGTAACCCCAAACGTACACATGCCGGCGGAGTATGGCTCAATGGTTATAGCGACCACCTGCCAGTAGTTATGTATCTTGTTAAGGAACAAAAGAATTAAACTCAACAATATAAGACACTCTGGAAGTTCGGAGTGTCTTGTTTTTTAATATAAATATTATAAAGACATGACCATAATCGGAATAGCCGGAGGTACAGGCTCGGGCAAGACAACAGTAGTTAGAAAAATCGTTGAGGCTCTTCCTCCTCATTATGTTGCAGTAGTGCCGCTCGATTCGTATTATAACGATACATCGCACATGACAGAAGAAGAACGTCATGCGATTAACTTCGACCATCCTGATGCGTTCGACTGGAAACTCCTTATACATCAGGTTAATCAGCTGCGTAACGGAGAGGTTATCGACCAGCCGACATATTCATACATTAAGTGTAACCGACTTCCCGAAACTGTACGTGTGGAACCAAAGCCTGTCATTATCATTGAAGGCATCATGACGCTTATAAACAAGAAACTTCGTGACATCATGGACCTCAAGATATTCGTGGATACAGATTCAGACGAGCGACTGATTAGAAACATCCGTCGCGATGTCGTAGAGCGCGGACGTACCGTAGACATGGTAATCAATCGTTATCTTGATGTGCTTAAACCTATGCACGAACAGTTTATCGAACCTTCAAAGAAGTATGCAGACCTTATAATTCCTCAGGGAGGAGAGAATAAGTGTGGCATTAACATTCTTACTAAATATATCGAAGGTCTCATGCCCTGATTTATGTAAGATGAAAAGAGAATTATTAGAAACAATTAATAGGTTGTAATAATGAAAAAGATAGTATTAACGTTTTTCACATTTGTATTATTCTTAGGATTAAATACTGTCATTGCAGCAGAACCGGATTCTAAGATAAACTTCCATTTCGCAACGTTAGAGGAAGGACAGAAAATTATTTCAGCAACAGATGAATTTACAGAAAGTCTTCATAACTTTGATTTAGTATCTCGTCTTCAGGAACAGGGTCTTGAGCCGACACGCGAGAACTATCGTCTGCTTGGTAAAAAGTCTGTACAGGAATGGACAGATGTCGAGAAGAAGAATATAAATGAAGCGGCAGCATTTTTGCAGCATCGTATTGATTCGTGCGGATATAAACTTCCGATACCCAGGGATATTGTACTTATCAAGACTTCAATGGTAGAAGAAGGCAAGGCTGCCGGATACACAAGAGATACAAACATCTTCCTTACATCACAGGAAAAACTTACACCCGGTGGAAGAGCATTCCTTAAGGTGCTGCTTGCACACGAGCTGTTCCATGTCCTTACACGTACATGTCCCGAATTCCGTGAGGCAATGTATGCACAGATAGGATTCAAACTCATCGGTCATGACATCAAGGCTAACGATAAGATGCTGGAGATGCGAATCACAAACCCAGACGTTAATCGTTACGACAGCTACAGTATGTTCACAATAGATGGAAAGAAAGTTCCTTGTGCAATGTGGTTTCATACATCAACATTCGATTATAAGGGAGGTCCTTTCTTTACATACGGTAAACCGGGACTCATACCATTAGATAAGAACTTCGACCCTGTGTTAAAAGAAAATGGCGATCCTGTAATCTATCCCACGGAGAAGGCTTCTGACTTTTACAATATGATTGGAAAGAACACAGGATACATCATCAATCCGGAAGAAGTGCTTGCAGATAATTTCGCATTCGCACTGACAGACTATTTCATGGAAGGAAAGAACTCGCCTGAAGTTACAGAACGCCTGATTAATGTCATGAAGGGCGCCTGGATAAAGTAACAAAGTAACGATGTAGTTTTTATTCCTTTCTGTAACACAAATTGCTTATGAAAGATTTCAGCAGCAGACCCAGGTACACTCCCGATTTTATTACAAAGATAGAGTCGGACGAAGTGTTTGTCTTTGGAAGTAATCTCCGAGGACAGCATGCTGGCGGTGCCGCACGTGTGGCTTATGACAGGTTCGGAGCAGAGTGGGGTAACGGCGTTGGTATGCAGGGGCGTTCTTATGCCATCCCGACGATGCATGGAGGAGTGCCTGAGATAAAGCCGTATGTAGACGAATTCATAGACTTTGCCCGTAATAATACAGATAAGTATTTTTATGTAACACGTATAGGCTGCGGTATTGCAGGATTTGACGATTCCGACATCGCGCCTTTGTTTCGTGATGCACTCACATTAGACAATGTCTGTCTGCCTGAATCATTTGTAGATGTTTTAGAAAGAAACAAATAAACTTATATGTTCGAAGAATTAAAAGATAAGAAAGTAGCATTATTGTTGTCGGGTGGTGTCGACAGTGCCGTGGCAGTATATGAACTTTCACGCGAAGGAATACACCCCGACTGTTTCTATATTAAGATAGGTCCTGAGGAAGAAGAGGAATGGGACTGTACTTCAGAAGAAGACTTAGAGATGGCTACTGCCGTTGCAGCAAGATATAAATGTAAATTGCAGGTGGTGGACTGTCATCATGAATATTGGGATAAGGTAACTAAATATACTATGGACAAAGTCCGTGCAGGATATACGCCTAATCCTGATGTGATGTGTAACCGACTTATTAAGTTCGGCGCATTCCACGATAAGGTAGGACACGATTATGATTATATCGTTACCGGCCATTACGCACAGACAGAAATAATAGATGGAAAGAAATGGCTTGTTACCAGTCCAGACCCTGTGAAAGATCAGACAGACTTCCTTGCACAGATTTACGACTGGCAGCTTAAGAAGGCTGTATTCCCAATCGGTCACTACATGAAAGAGGAAGTTCGCGAGATTGCAGAGCGTGAGCATCTGATTAATGCAGAGCGAAAGGACTCGCAGGGTATATGTTTCCTCGGACGTATTAACTATAACGATTATATACGTCGTTACCTCGGAGAAAATCCGGGTGACGTAATAGAACTGGAGACAGGAAAGTTTATAGGCAGACATAAAGGACTGTGGTTTCATACTATCGGACAGCGTCATGGTCTCGGCTTTGGCGGAGGTCCTTGGTTCGCAGTAAAGAAAGATATAGAAAAGAATATCCTTTACGTCAGTCATGGTTACGAGCCGACAAAGGCATACAAGAAAGATTTCCATGTGCGCGACTTCCATTTCCTTACATGTAATATATGGGAAGGCATGGAACGTGCAAACGTAAGGTTTAAGATACGTCACACTCCCGAATATCACAAGGCAGAGATAGAGCTTAAAGGCAACGATTCGTTTATAGTTCATTCAGAAGAACCGATACACGGCGTAGCACCCGGACAGTTCTGTGTGATATACGACGAGGATCATCACAGATGTATCGGAAGCGGAGAAATAGCATTGGAGTTTTAAACTTAATACGGAAAATTATCAGTAGCTGATAATATATCTTATATTAAAAACTGAAAGACAGATTAATAGTTTTAATTAATCTGTCTTTTTTGTATGTAAATATTTTTGAGTATAATCGTAATTTCCAATCAATTAATAAAATTAAAAATGTTTGTTTTGAACATTGCAATAGTTTTATTTTGTTGAAAAAATCGTAAATTTCTCGATTATTGCAACCTATGGATTGCAATAGCATGTGTAAATATAATTTTTTTAAAGTTTCCTAATAATATAAAATAAATATTTGAAAGCACAGCAAATTTATGTGCTAAATGCGTTTATGCTATACAAAAAGATAGTATATAACTCGTTGGCGGAATTAAATCAGCGCATATTTAACTCTGCCAATGGGTTTG
>JAHHQW010000021.1 GCA_020026195.1 Prevotella sp. | reverse complement strand
CTGTGCTTGAAGAATATCTCGCAAAAATGGGCTTTTTAAGGGACGACTATTTATGGCTGTGTGTCTCCTTCTACATAATGTTCTAAGAAGAGATGCTCTCCATCATACACCGCATAGGTAAACAGGCGTATCCAGTCGCCAAGTATAAGCATTCGTGATTTCTTTGAGAGGATAAGGTCGAGAGCGATGTGACGGTGTCCGAACAGAAAATAATCTATGTTATCGTGCGTCTTTATGTAATCCTTT
Organism: Prevotella sp.; assembly: GCA_020026195.1. GTDB lineage: Bacteria > Bacteroidota > Bacteroidia > Bacteroidales > Bacteroidaceae > Prevotella. Next base: position 37,736 of record JAHHQW010000021.1, on the reverse strand, counting down.
GAAAAACATACAAGATATTCTTTCTCCTCTCCCATGTATGCTGGTTCAATGCCTCCGACACGCTTCAGTCTGCTGTGCTTGGCCCAGTTTAATCCGAATGACATTCCCCAGCGCGGATGCAGTGCAGAAAACATTTTCTGACACAGACGGTTATGGAATACGCGACTTATAAACTTAAACTTTCTGTCTTTATCTCCGAGACCGTCACCATGTGCAAGGAAAAAGACCTTATCGCCTATTTCTGTAGTTATCGCACTCTTATGCAGGATAACGCCGCATTCTTTCTCTAAATATTCGTATGCCCATATATCGTGGTTGCCGGTAAAGAAATGTACCTCGACGCCCATATCGGTGAGTTCTGACAATTTTCCTAAGAAACGTGTGTATCCTTTCGGCACGACATACTTGTATTCGTACCAGAAATCGAACATGTCGCCTAACAGATATACTGCCGATGCCTTGTTCTTTATCGAATCAAGAAATCTTACAAGACGCCTTTCCTGTGTCCTGCCATGCTTAATGGCAAGCGACCCGAGATGAGCATCTGAAAGAAAATATACGTTCTTCATCTTTTCACAGGATGTTTATTCGAAGCCAAGCTCCACACGTGCTTCCTCACTCAGCATGTCGTATGTCCATACAGGTTCATACACAATCTGTACGTGTGAACTTGTTACGCCTTCTACACTGTTTATCTTCTGACATACATCCTGATACAGAAAATCGGATGCAGGACACGAGGGTGCCGTAAATGTCATATCAACATCTACCTTGCCGTCATCTTTAACATCAACCTTATATATCAGTCCTAAATCATAGATGTTAACCGGAATTTCAGGGTCGTAAACGGTTTTCAGCACATCTACAATTCTGCTTTCTATCTTTGTCTTTTCTTCCTGAGTCATATATTAAATATTAATTTCGTTTCTGCAAAAATAACAAATATATTGATACTATCAAATAAAACGCAAGCCGTCTTCTTTAATAAATTGCAATTATCATCAATAATATGTATTACTCAGCAGCAGTTTCTCTACAATCTTTTAAGCTAATTCTTTGAAATATGTCTGATTTGATGTAACTTTGTGGCGATATATATATTAAGATTATTGATGAAAGAATTTGTATTGTCAGAAGCTAAGTCGGAAACAGCTGTACTCGTAGGTCTTATTACCAACGAGCAGGACGAGGCTAAGACAAAAGAATATTTGGACGAACTTGAATTCCTGGCTTCTACCGCAGGTGCAGTCACCGTGAAAAGATTTACTCAGAAGGTGGGCGGACCTAACAACACGACGTATATCGGAAAGGGTAAGCTTGAGGAGATTGCCGAATATATAAGGAAAGAAGAAGATGAAGAGAGAGAAATCGGAATGGTTATCTTCGATGACGAACTTACAGCAAAGCAGATAAGAAACATTGAGGCAGAGCTGAAGGTTAAGATTCTGGACCGTACTTCTCTTATACTTGATATTTTTGCTATGCGTGCCCAGACTGCAAATGCAAAGACACAGGTTGAGCTGGCGCAGTATCGTTATATGCTGCCGCGACTACAGAGACTGTGGACTCACCTTGAACGTCAGGCTGGCGGTTCGGGTTCTGGTAAGGGCGGCTCAGTAGGTCTTCGTGGTCCTGGTGAGACTCAGCTTGAAATGGACCGTCGTATAATTTTACAGCGTGTTTCGTTGCTGAAACAGCGTCTTGCAGAAATCGACAAGCAGAAGAAGACTCAGCGTAAGAATAGGGGTAACATGATTCGTGTTGCTCTGGTGGGATATACTAACGTAGGTAAATCTACCATCATGAATCTTCTTGCCAAGAGTGAGGTTTTTGCAGAGAACAAGCTCTTTGCCACTCTCGACACAACAGTACGCAAGGTGGTAATAGAGAATCTGCCTTTCCTTCTTGCCGACACCGTAGGATTCATACGTAAACTCCCTACCGACCTTGTGGATTCGTTCAAGAGTACTCTCGACGAGGTTAGAGAAGCCGACTTGTTAGTACATGTCGTGGACATCTCGCATCCTGACTTTGAAGAACAGATTGATGTTGTTAATAACACGCTGAAGGATCTCGGATGTGCCGACAAACCGACAATGATTATATTTAATAAAATCGATGCCTACACATGGGTGGAGAAAGAAGAAGACGACCTCACTCCTAAGACTAAGGAGAATATCACTCTTGAGGAACTTCAGAACACATGGATGGCTAAGATGAATGATAACTGTATGTTCATTTCTGCAAAAGAGAAAGAGAACATTGACGAACTGCGTAATATGCTGTACAAGAAAGTACGCGAACTGCATGTACAGATATATCCCTATAATAATTTCCTTTATAACATAGAGGAAGATATTTAGCTTTTTAAATTTAATATCATGGCATATCGATTACTAACCGAGAAAGAAAGAGATTATCTCAGGACAAACGGATGCACAGCAGAGGACTGGAATAACATCAGGGTCATTGAGGACTTTGTACCTGACAATATCTCTAATGTCGATTTTTATGGAAAAATAGAACTCGGTGTTTTTGAGAAGACGGTTGAAATCAGTAAGGGATTTCATAAGAAATGTGGTATTCACAATGCTACCCTACGTAACGTTAAGGTAGGAAACGACTGTCTTATTGAGAACATCGGTAACTATATAAACAACTATACTTTCGGAAACGACTGTTATATTTCTAACGTTTGTACGATGGACGCTACCGATGATGCTACGTTCGGCGAAGGTCGTATCATTTCGGTTCTCAACGAGATTGGTCCGGGAAACGTTATATTGTTCGACGGACTTACGAGTCAGCTTGCCGCAATAATGGTGAAGTATTACCGTGACGAGCAGTTTCTTATGAAACTGAAGGGAATGGTAAAAGAATACATCGGCAACATAGAACCGGGACGAAGCATAATAGGTAACAACGTAAAGATTATAGATACCAACGAAGTTACTAACACCCGAATAAACGACGGATGTGAGATTTGCGGAACTTGTCGTCTGTTTAACTGTACCATAATGAGTACACAGAAGGCTAAGGTAACTATAGGTTCGAACGTTATATGCGAGAACTCTATTATCTTTGACGGTACTTCTATATCTAACAGTGTCAAGTTACAGGACTGCTTCGTTGGAGAAGCATGCCAGATAACTAACGGATTCACTGCCATGGGAAGTCTGTTCTTTGCCAACTGCTACATGGCAAATGGTGAGGCATGTGCTGCTTTCTGCGGTCCGTTCTCGGCAAGCCATCACAAGAGCACTCTGCTTATCGGAGGCATGTTCTCTTTCTATAACGCCGGTTCGGCAACTAACTTCAGTAACCATGCTTATAAGATGGGACCTATGCACTATGGTATATTGGAACGTGGTTCTAAGACTGCCAGCGGTGCGTATCTGCTGATGCCTGCCAATATCGGTGCATTCTCTGTATGTTTCGGAAAACTGATGCACCATCCTGATACTCGTAACATCCCGTTCTCATATCTCAGAGCTTACGGCGACATCATGTATCTTGCTCCTGGAAGAAACATAACTACGGTAGGTCTGTTCCGTGACGTTCACAAATGGCCGAAGCGTGACATCAGACCAAAACGAAAACTTATGAGTATCGTAAACTTCGACTGGCTGAGTCCTTTCACCGTGAGCGAAATTCTGAAAGGCAAACAGATACTTAAAAATCTTCTTAATGCTTCTGGAGCAAGAGCTGAATCGTACACTTACCACGACTATCTCATAAGAAGACACTCTCTACAGGCTGGTCTTCGTAATTACGACATGGCCATAAAGATGTATCTTTCTTGCGAAATAAAGAAGCATGGTACTGCAAAACCCGAAGGTGTCATTGGCGAAGGCGAATGGTCTGACCTATCTGGTTTGCTGCTGCCACAAAGCGAAGAAATAAAGCTCGTAGAAGACATCAAGAACGGAACACTGAAGAATTCGGAAGAGATTTCTGAACGTTTCGAAGAGATAAACAACAAATACGAAGAGTATAAATGGAAGTGGACTTATCGTCTCATCCTTGACTATTACGGCATCGAAGAAATTACCGAAGAAGATGAAAAGAAGATTCTTGCTGACGGAGACGAAGCAAGAAACTTATGGTTCGACGAGATTATCAAAGATGCCAAGAAGGAATTCGACCTTGGCGACGTAGAACCCGAGGTGCTCGAAAATCTGATGACAGAGATAAGTAATCTAAGAAAGAATTAATTCGGATATTTAACATAAAACGAAAACATTATGGCTAACAAACCAGAATTTAAGTATGCACCCATGTTCCAGATGGGTAAAGACGACACAGAATACTACCTTGTTTCTAAGGAAGGTGTTTCTGTAAGTGAATTTGAAGGTAAAGAGATTCTGAAAGTTACACCTGAGGCTCTGACAAGACTTTCAAACCAGGCTTTCCATGACGTAAACTTCCTGTTACGCCGTGCACACAACGAGCAAGTTGCAAAGATTCTTAGCGACCCCGAGGCAAGTGACAACGACAAGTATGTAGCTCTTACATTCCTCCGCAATGCTGAAGTAGCATGCAAAGGTCAGCTCCCTATCTGCCAGGATACCGGTACTGCAATTATCCACGGCGAAAAGGGTCAGCACGTATGGACAGACTTCTGCGATGAGGAAGCTCTTGCCAAAGGTGTTTACCTTACATACACAGAGGATAACCTGCGTTATTCTCAGAATGCTCCTCTCTCAATGTACGAGGAAGTTAACACACGCTGTAACCTTCCTGCTCAGATTGACATCGAGGCTACAGAAGGTGGCGAATATCGTTTCCTCTTCGTTGTCAAGGGCGGTGGCTCTGCTAACAAGAGTTATCTTTATCAGGAGACAAAGGCTCTTCTTAACCCCGGCACACTGATGCCGTTCATCATCAACAAGATGAAGAGTCTCGGTACAGCTGCCTGTCCTCCTTATCATATCGCATTCGTCATCGGCGGTACTTCTGCTGAAAAGACAATGCTCACAGTTAAACTCGCATCTACACACTATTACGATAACCTGCCTACTACAGGCGACGAGACTGGTCGTGCTTTCCGTGACGTAGAACTTGAGAAACAGGTTCTCGAAGAAGCTCACAGAATTGGTCTTGGTGCTCAGTTCGGTGGTAAATACATGGCTCATGATGTTCGTATCATCCGTCTGCCCCGTCATGGTGCATCTTGCCCCGTTGGTCTTGGCGTAAGCTGCTCTGCAGACCGTAACATTAAGGCTAAGATTAACAAGGATGGTATCTGGTTGGAGAAACTTGACGACCAGCCAGGAACACTGATTCCCGAAGAATTACGCAACGCAGGTGAAGGCGGCGGCATTAAGATTGACCTTAACCGTCCTATGGATGAAGTTCGCAAGGAACTCTCTAAGTATCCTGTTTCTACACGTCTCAGCCTTACAGGTACAATCATCGTTGCACGTGATATTGCTCATGCCCGCATCAAGGCACGTATCGACAATGGCGAAGACATTCCAGAATATCTGAAGAAACACCCGGTTCTGTATGCAGGACCTGCTAAGACTCCGGAGGGTAAGCCTTGCGGAAGTATGGGACCGACCACAGCAAACCGTATGGACCCGTACGTAGACCTGTTCCAGAGCAAGGGCGGTTCTATGATTATGATTGCAAAGGGTAACCGTACTGATGTTGTTACAGAAGCTTGTAAGAAGCATGGTGGTTTCTATCTCGGAACTATCGGCGGACCTGCAGCTGTTCTTGCTGAAAACAATATTAAGAGCATCAAGTGCCTTGAATATCCCGAACTCGGTATGGAGGCTGTATGGGAGGCAACTGTCGAGGACTTCCCCGCATTCATCCTCGTTGATGATAAGGGTAACGACTTCTTCAAACAGATCAAGCCCTGGAATCCTACATGCACAAAGTAATATAAATTACATTATACATTAAGAGGGAGCCGTAATGGTTCCCTCTTTTTTTATTCTCTATAAAGATGTTATCTGTGATACTTCCCCTTTGATTTTATCAGTATTACTTTAAGCTGTTTGTCTTTAAGCATCTTATCGCGATAAGGTGCCTTCATAAATTCTACCTGTGTTATGTGATTCTTCCATGTAAGCAGGTCTATGTTTCTGTGCAGGTTTGATTTTATTTCTTTATACCAGAATCCAGGAAACGAAAGCGCACAGACCTTCTTTGAATCGGCTATCTTCCGCAGCTTAACGATACACGAATCTATCTGTTCGTCCGACAGACGCCTCGGTTTATCAAACGGAACGTAATATGACGTATAATAGCCTCCGTCGGTAAATGTTTCAAGAGCATCGTAATCGCCACCTTCAATTATGAGCTGGGTACTGTCTACATCATAACAGTCACATATACTGTCAAGGTCCTGATACATGCTGTCTACATTCCATCTGTTCACGTTCTTGATGTCAAGCCACATGTGTCGGTCGGTCTCTCCTATTTCCTTGAAATAAGAGTCTACCTTCAGACCGAATGTCGTATCAGCATCGTGCGTAACATCGAAAACTCCATTGCCCCTGTACACAAGATCAACCTCTATGTTAGGATACAGATTTTCTTTCTCCTTCATTTTTTCAAGAGAGTTACAGCGATGCAGCCACAACTTACCGGAATAGCAGCCTACCTTATGCCATGCACATACGTCAAACAACGTAAACACAAGCAATACAATTATGAATAATGTAATCTTTTTATGCTTCATCCATAAGTTTTAAAAAGTTCTCCCCTGTCAGAGAGCATTTATCCAACCTGCGATGTCCTTCAGTACCTCCTCGCTGATTGTCTGCTCAATATTGATATACTCTGTAGGCAGACCGGTATCACATGGCTGGAACAAGTGATTAAGACCAGGATAAATCTTTATGACGGTCTTGTTATTATTTGGAAGATTTTTCTTTATCTCATCAATGTTAAGCGATGCTATTACCTGAACATCCTTATCACCGTTTATGGCAAGAACAGGACATGACGTGTTCTTTATATCCTGCATAGGATTATAATCAATAAAATAGTTCATCCATGGATTATCCATCTTTTTAACATAATCGATGTACTGTTCCTTTGTCATAGAGTAAGGTTTTGCAGAAAGTTCTGATATCTTCTTAAACTGAGAATAAAGTAAGTCATCACCCTTTATGCCGGGTCCTGCCATACTAACTGCAAAATCAAGAATGTCTTCTGCACCAAGAATAAATGCGACGGAACCGCCCTCGCTATGTCCTAACAGTCCGACCATTGAGAATTTCTTCAAATCTCTTAGATAATTAATTCCACAGCGCGCATCATCGGCAACTTCCTTAGTATTCATTGTAACGGTCTTGCCAATAGACTTGCCTACTGCACGATCGTCATAACGCAGCGATGCAATGCCGTTACGGGCAAGGTAATCGGCTATTACGAGGAATGGCTTATGTTCAAACAACTCTTCGTCTCTGTTTTCCGGACCGCTTCCTGTAACCATAAGTACAACAGGTACTCTGTCGCCTTTCTTATATCCTGCGGGATAAGTAAGCGTTCCCTTAAGGATAGCATCTGCCGGATTATTATAAAACTTCACCTCTTCCGTCGTATATGGATAAGGTTCTGCGGGATTCTGAGGACGATTGTATCTGAGTGTTTCTTTCTTGAGATTAAGCGGGAAATTCATACCCATCTGCGTAAATGTACCTTTTATCGAATCGCCTTCCAGTTTTCCGTTATACTCTATGGCAGCTGCGCTAATCTTAACACTAAGAGAGTCGGCTGAGATGTACACAAGTTCTGTCGGAATTCCCTTGGCACTCTGATCGGGTGAGTCCATGGTACAGACATCTTTTCCCGCCTTATCCTTATTTATATTAAACACTATATGAAGCTTTTGAACACCTGCGTTAATCACACCTGTCCATGTACCCGATATATTCTGTGCCGACGCCATTGTCGAAATCAGAAGCATAAGAGCTGCAAATAAGTTTTTCATATTCTTCTTTTTATATATTACATTTAATCTTTATGGTAGAACTTTTTTCCACATTTTCTGCATTCGTAATTCTTACTGCGGAACAATTTTATTAAAAATATTATTCCGACCAGAAGCATTAGGATAACGATTACATCAAACGTTTTATTATAGTCTATCAGTCCATCCGGCAATAAAATACACAGCATCGGGAACAGAGAACAAAGAATGCTTAATATAGAATACAGGCATATTTTTTTAATATTCAAAGGCACTTTAATAACATCCTCACTGCCACACTTAGGACACAGAAGATGCAGTTTTTCTCCTTCACTCTTCATAGAGGCTATCACCGCCTGCGCCTTTTCATAATCCGATTCAGACACATATACGGCTATACACGTTTCATCATCTTTCGTTTCTGCTACGGCATCATGAGTTTTGTCGTTTCGTCGCGAAGCGATACCTTTCGCACTCAGTACTCCCGTTATCTCATCAGCATAAGCCGTATTATCACATTTTATAAGCAGTTTATTATATAACATAACACTAACATTTATTGCAAAAGTATATAAATTGCATTGGACTTATAGTAAACTTAATAGAAAAAATAAGTTTTATACCTAAGATATAAGATGCCTTAACATACCTTATATTATATATACTCTTTTGTAATTCAAAAAAATGTATTTATTTTTGCAACCGATATGATTTACGCCGATATTATACTACCCGTACCAGTAGAACGACTGTTCACATATATAGTTCCAGACAACATGAAAGAAAGTCTGAAAACTGGTATGCGTGTGCTCGTTCCTTTTGGCAAGAGCAAGCGATACGTCGGTGTGGTGGCAGAGATTCACAACCGCAAACCTGAATTTGACACAAAGAACATAATAAGTGTACTGGATGTAGTTCCGTCAGTGCTGCCCATGCAGCAGAAACTGTGGCAGTGGATTGCTGATTATTACATGTCGCCCATAGGCGATGTGTATAAGGCTGCCGTTCCGGCTAACATGAAGGCGGTAGAAAAATATAAGCCGAAGACAGAACTTTACATTACGCTCTGCGATAACTTCCGCAGCGAAACGGCCCTGAACATAGGGTTCAGTATGCTTTCGCGTTCCAAACTACAGTCAAAGGCTCTCACTACATATCTTGAAATATCAGGACTGAAGGATAATCTTGACAACAACGATTATGTGTGCAAGGAGATTACCCGCGAAGAACTTATGAACACTTCGGGATGCAGTCTGCCTGTAATAAAGGCTCTTTGTGACAAGGGACTGATGCGTACCTACGAGAAACAGGTGGGACGCCTCAACAACGGAGGTACGGAACAGCCCGAGAATATAAAGGAGCTTAATCCTAACCAGCAGCGTGCTCTCAACGAGATAAAACAAGGATTCGAGCACAAGAACGTAATGCTTCTGCATGGCGTAACATCGAGTGGCAAGACCGAAATTTACATCCATCTCATAAACGAGACTATAAAGGCTGGCAGACAGGTTCTTTATCTGCTGCCGGAGATTGCGCTTACCGTTCAGATAACAGAACGTCTGCGCCGAGTATTCGGCGACAAACTGTGTGTCTATCACTCTAAATATTCTGACGACGAGCGTGTGGAGATATGGCAGAAACAGGTTTCTGACAATCCTTATAAGGTTATACTTGGTGCCCGTTCGTCGGTACTTCTGCCGTTCACAAACTTAGGACTTGTAATAGTTGACGAGGAACACGAGACTTCTTTCAAACAGCAGGACCCTGCCCCGCGCTATCATGCACGTAATGTCGCAATAGTAATGGCGGCAATGTGCGGTGCAAAGACTTTACTGGGTACTGCCACGCCGTCGGCAGAGAGTTACTACAATGCCGTGACAGGAAAATTCGGACTTGTGGAACTTATGCAGAGACACAAGGACATTCAGTTACCAGAAACCATTGTGGTGGACATTGCCGACCTTCAGCGCCGCAAGATGATGGAAGGTCCGTTCTCTCCTCAGTTACTTGATGCCATACAGCAGTCGTTAGACCATGACCGACAGGTTATATTGTTCCAGAACCGCCGTGGTTACGACACAGTAATAGAATGTCAGAACTGCGGATGGGTTCCGAAATGTACCAACTGCGACGTAAGTCTTACGTTCCATAAGAACACCAATCAGCTTACATGTCATTACTGCGGTGCAAATTATGCCGTTCCCACACACTGTCCTAAATGCGGCAGCACGGAACTCAAGGGAAAGGGGTACGGAACTGAAAAGATAGAGAACTATATAAGCAGACTGTTCCCTACGGCAAAGGTGGCACGAATGGACCTTGACACTACGCGTACCCGTAATGCCTACGAACGTATCATAGACGATTTCTCAGAGGGACGCACCAATCTGCTCATAGGAACACAGATGGTTACCAAGGGACTTGACTTCGATAAGGTTGGCGTAGTAGGTATATTAAATGCCGACAGCATGCTCAATTATCCCGACTTCCGTGCCCACGAACATGCCTTCACGATGATGGCTCAGGTTAGCGGACGTGCCGGACGTAAGGGGGAGCGCGGAAAAGTAATACTTCAGACTAAGACTCCGGAACACCCTGTTATAATTCAGCTGGTAAACAATGACTATAAAGGATTTTTCTCTTCACTTGTAGAAGAGAGACGTGCCTTCGGTTATCCCCCGTTCATGCATATCGTGGACATATACATAAAACATAAGAAAGAAGACGTTTGCAGTTCTGCGGCAAATGCAATGGGCGTTATGCTCCGCAGACTTTTAGGAGAAAGAGTGCTGGGGCCCGAGCGCCCCATAATAGCACGTGTAAAGACCATGTATATTCAGAAGATAGTGCTTAAGCTTGAGCTCGGGATCGACCTTAAGCGTGTACGCCAGTGTCTTTACGAAATACGTTCGCAGATTATGTCGGCGCAGCAGTATGCATCGACAATTATATATTACGACACAGACCCGGTATGACAAATGTCATTGCCGGGCCTGAAAGATAATATAATAACACGAATTCTTTTAAATACTGTATTCCACACCTATACCAAATACCTTGTTTGTACGTTCAAAGTGGTCGGTGTTGTCAGCAATTACACCATTACCGAAGTCCTGTGTGTAAGCCTTGTCAAACGAGTTGTACCATGTGTACATATATGCAACGTTAAGCTTTGTCTGCTTTGTAATCTGGAAACCTGCACCCAGACCTATCGAATTACTTCCGAGAACATAACTCATGTCGCTCATGTAACTGCCATCGCCAAGTCCGTAGTGTGTGTACTGATAACCACAGCTTACCTGAATAAGTTTGTTGATGTCGTATTCCACACCTGCAAGAAATTCCTGAGAATTACCAGAGAGAAGTTTCTGTTTGTCTTTATCCATCTCCGCATCCTTATCGAAATAGAGATGATATCCGAGACCGACTCTCAGTGAAGGAAGAACAGCGTATTCTGCACCTACGGTAAGCAGTGCGGGAAGGTCGCCCGGTGTGTTTACACCATCCTTGAACATACCGGTATCATCAACCTTAGTCTTGTTCTCCATGTTGATGCTTGTCTTAAATTCGTACTTAACGCCTACATTAAGGTTGCCGTACTTAAAGTCTACACCGATGATAGGAGTTATACCCCATCCGCTCTGTGTACAGTCAAGGTGCTTGTCAGCAATCTGTCCGCGTGTTGCATCGAATTTCTTTGCATTGTCATAATAAGTCTGAGACATGGCCAGATATTTTGCCTTATCAGACGGATCTTTCATCTCAGAAGCTCTCATTCTATAATAAAATCCCATCTGCTTCATTGTTTCGGCCTTGTCACCGAAATAAGCATACAGGTTTTCGTCTACCCCTGCAATGTTAGCTGTGATGTCTGTGATAGAACCTTCGTATTCGTTTGTAGCATAGTTTAAACGCATACCACCGTAAACGGCAATGTTATCGTTTACCTTATATGTTGTACCGAGCTGCAGACCGAATACATACTGCTGACCGTGAACATAACTGTTTACCGAATATCCGGGGGTCTGCGACATGAGTCCCTGCTTATAAAGCATTGCCGGAATCATGGCTACCGTACGCTCGAAAGAGCCGAGTCCTTCATTAAACGTACATTTTCCACCGCCTCCGCTTACGCCGAATGCACCCTGGAAGCCCCACTTGTCATAATTTCTGGCTACCTGAATGGAAGGCATAATGGGTACCGAAGTCTCTCCTTTAAATCTCTTTACACCATTCTCATCGCCGCCGAACATCTTAAAAGGCATGTGAAACGGTGTGTTTTCCAGTCCTCTGACTGTCATTCCGCTATATATCGTTCTTGTCTGGTAAACATTCATGCCGCTGAAAGAAAAATGCCATCCGCGGGGCATGAAAGCTACACCGGCAGGATTGTAATAAACACCATCAATACCAATTGCACCGTCACGAGCCATCATTCTGAGGTATCTGGCGCTCTGTGTTGTCTGAGTGAGAATTCCTCCTGCCATTGCGGTTCCTGCTGCCATCGCGAAGATTGCGGTAAGAACCATTGTTTTCATTTTTTTCATACTTTGTTCTTAAAATTGTCCGCAAAGTTATATATATTGTTCTAAACTTCCACATCTTTCTTCATTTTTTTGACATTTTCGGTGTTTTTTAGCATTTAAAAGAGCTTTATTACAGTTTTAGCAGAGATATTCATAGGCTTTACATGATTATGATGACATTTTACTCGAAATTTATCTCACGACTGACAGAAGGCGGAATAAAAGTAGAAAATAAGTTCCTTTCATATTACTCTGGCAACGACTTCTGCCATTGAAAAGCGGTGGAACACACACGTAGCAGTTTGTCAACACATGTATAACTGCCTGCGTTCACTCGTGAGATAGTTTGCCAACAAGGTATGTTTGGTACGTAACAGACTTTTGTCTACATGGAGAAACGGCATCGTATTAAGATTTTCCAAAACTTTTCATACATAGGTTTATGCATGACTAATAACAGACAGTTTAACACTAATCTATATCTCAATTATATATACCTTTTAGCATCCATTATTCACGAAATATGACAAATATAAGTACTTTTGCACTCTGAAAAATAAGTCAGACAAAAGAACTATAAAAAATATTGATATGAAAGGTATGTATACCATAATGCTGCTCATCGTGTCGAACATATTTATGACATTTGCATGGTACGGGCATTTGAAACTTCAGGAAATGAAACTCATTAGTAACTGGCCTCTGTTTGCCGTGATACTGTTCTCGTGGGGAATTGCTCTTGCAGAATATTCGTGTCAGATTCCTGCCAACCGAATAGGATTTCAGGGAAACGGCGGTCCGTTCTCACTTATGCAGCTGAAAGTGATACAAGAAGTTATCACTCTTATCATATTCACAGTATTTACCACTGTATTGTTCAAGGGCGAAGCTCTGCAATGGAATCATTTTGCAGCTTTCGTATGCCTTATAGCTGCGGTGTACTTTGTATTCATGAAATAACAAGCATACATATATACAATGCAAAAAGGCATATCGCCCGTATGGGTGACATGCCTTTTTAGTTTATATTCTTCTTTGCTTTATTCTTTTTCTAACAATACCACAGCATAAGCCGTGATACCTTCCTCTCGTCCTACGTATCCGAGTTTTTCAGAGGTACTTGCCTTAATAGATATATCATCTTCAGGAATTCCCATTACCTCAGACATACATTTCTTCATTTCCTCCACATGAGGGTTTATCTTCGGTCGTTCGGCAACTATAGTAGCATCAATGTTTCCTACCTTATATCCCTTGTCGGCAACGAGAGCCAGTGTCTTTTTAAGAAGAATCTTACTGTCTATGTTCAAAGTGTCTGCCGAAGTATCGGGAAAATGATAACCGATGTCGCGCATGTTCGCAGCTCCTAAGATGGCATCGCATACAGCATGCAGAAGCACATCCGCATCACTATGACCGAGAAGTCCCTTTGTGTGAGGTATCTTTATTCCTCCGAGCCACAGGTCGCGCCCCTCAACAAGTTTGTGGACATCAAATCCAAAGCCTACTCTTATCTTCATCACACTATCTTCTGAATAAGTCCTTAATACCGTCCATATCAAATGCCAGTGTAAAGCGCAATGTCTGATCGAGAGGATTGCTCTTTGCCGTAGCAATTACATAACCGCAGTCGAGTGAGAACACATTCATACGGAAACCGGCTCCAAGTGTGAAATACTTTCTATTACCCTTTGTCTCTGCCTCATGGTGATATCCGGCACGTACTGAGAAACGATCGTGATAGATGTATTCTGCACCGACACTCCACTGTATTTCTTCAAGTTCTTCGCTAAATCCGCGTGGAGCATCACCGAAACTCTTGAAGATACCGGCAATAGAACTTACGTCATAATAATCGTCCTGAACACGCTGCTGATAATCTTCTGTGCTCTCGCCTTCTTCCTGAAGAGGATATGTGGGAACAAGAAGTTTGTTGGCATCTGCTGCAATTGTGAAACGGTTATATTCGTCGATTGGCACCATAAGTGCTGCACCAAGACGCATATTTGTAGGAATGAACTCACTGTTGTCACTGCCTCCGAACGAAATCTTACTACCGATGTTACTGATGTTAAGACCGAGACCTAACTGACATTCGCGGTTACCTATATTGATGTAATCGTTATAATAAAGTGCAATGTCGGCACCGAATGCAGAACCTGGTGATGTATCGTCAGTGTAATCGTATGTAAGGTCAGAATAAATCCATCTTACGGCAGCTGCGATAGAGAACTTCTCGCTAAGCATAAGTGAATATGCAAGGTCGATAGACATTTCGTAAGGATTGATTGTCATGGCATCATCTCCTCCGCCTGTATAAACCTCACCTAAAGAGAAATATCTTACAGATCCTGAAACGGCACTGTAGTCGCCTATACGATAGTAACCCGCCATATATGCAAGGTCGATGTCGTTTACCAACTGACGCAGCCACGGCGTGTAGTTAAGTGCCACACCTGCACGACTGATACAGAACGGATACTTTGCAGGGTTCCAGAACTGTGAGTTTACATCAGGGTCGGTTGCAGCACCAACGTCACCCATACCTGCTGAACGTGCATCGGGGGCAATCATCTGCGACGTAACTGATGTATGCACAGGATTAAAGATATCTGTCTTTCCATCCTGCGCAACCGCCACTGACGTTACGCAGAAAAACAGAACAGCTGTTAGTATCTTAATGTATTTCATTGCTTTTTATTTAATTATCTTTTCTATATACAATTATAAGAACGATTCATTCAGTTAATTATTGCTTATCACAATCAATTTCTGAGTTTTGGAAGTTGTCGCTCCGCCTCCTGCACCTATTGTTACGCGGTAGAGGTAAACTCCAGTGCGAAGACGTCGTCCGCCTCCTACCGTAACATCCCAGTCTACAGTGTATGTATGTCCTTCGGCTATACCATTTTCTTCGTACTGCCATAGTTTTCTTCCGCTCATGTCGAAGATTTCTATCTTAACGAAGAGATTGCCTCCGGGATTGTCGTGCTGGATTATGAACTGTGCATGTTCGCGTGCCGGATTAGGACTTACCTTAACTCCGAGACAGTGCGGCGCAATTCCGTTTACCACATTGAAATCGAGTTCTGTTGTGGTAGAGTTGTTAAAGATGTCCCATACTCTGAACTGCAAACGATGTTTTCCTTCACTGAGCATTGGTATCTTAAATGATGCAAGTCCGTCGGTATAGCTTCCGAACTCGTATTCGAAATTATCGTTCAATACGTAATTGAGATTCTTCTTGCCGTCAATTATCAGCTGTAAATCGTGTCCTACTCCGCTGCCGGTAGTATTTATTCCGTCTTCGTCGGATATTTCGGCAAAGAACATCGGCTCTGGATTGACATCGCCACCATTCTTAAACGAAGGTGAGTTGAGATAGCAATATACTGAAGGACCTATTCCGTCGTTATCTGTATTTCCTGTACCTCCTACGATGAAATCATTTGATACTCCATGTGCATAACGACCTCTTTCTCCATTGCATGCGAAGACATTGACAAGACCTGATCCGTTGTCATAGTTTATATCCATAGGTACAACGAAATGGAATTTGAAATGTCCGTTGCGAACGCTGTCTGCACCCTGGAAAATTACCTGCGAACGATCTCTAAATTCAAAATTAGTATCAGAGAGTCCGTCATTGTTGCGGCATCTTACTTTAACTTCCTTGTCACGGACTAAGATTTCTGCAAGTCCGTTGAAAAGCGAGTCTGTTGCATTGTTCTTCAATACTCGTCCGGAGATATTTACTTTATCGCCCGCCTTTAGTACAATCTTTTCGTATCCGTCAAGAGGTTTGCCGTTAATAGAATCAATTGCAAGCTTTTCAGTCGGTCGGTTGAGTCGCATTGCAGGGTCACCGAGAAGTACATACTGAAGTTTATTGTTTGTCTTATCTTTTCCTGATGTTATGAGGTAGTTCTTTGCCAGTCGTGATGCCTCGCCAATAGATATTGGCTTGCCGTCGACAACCTTGAGAACATTTGTAACGTATGCCTTATTGATAAATTTATTATAATATGCAAGCACGGTTCGTGTTGTTCCGTAGAATGCTATGGCACCTCCGCGCGAATTGAAAAGTGCTTCTTCGCCAATGTTAGGCATCAGTCCGTCAAACGGCATGATATCGCAGGTTGCAGTTACCCACATTGGAAGAACTTTATTCACGAAGTTCTTGAAATCATTAAGCACAAGTACCATCTCATGAGACACACTGCTCGGAGAACCGTGTCCGCTATAGTCTATGAGTAATGCTCCTTCTTTTACACTTCTGTGAATAAGATCGGTTACTTCCGGATAACGGAAACCTGTTGAGGTCATCTCAATAGGATATGCATCCCACATTATCTTCTTTACCCTAAGCTCCGGCTCCTGATATTTCACTGCCTCTGCGGCCTCGTCCACATCACGCATGTGCATGTTTCCATTACCATCGTCACCGAGGAACAGTACTTCGTCCTGCCATGCTCCGGCATTCTTATTTTCTATATAATTCTTTATCTTAGAAACTACAATCTGTGCTTCGCTGGCTGTATGTGCGGTGATTCTGCCTACTGCAATGTCACGAAGATGATTGTTGTGTTCGTCTCCGCCCTCTCCGTCATCAAGAATCGCGAAATAATCATCATCTACATAACTCTCTACCTCACTGAGAGAATTAACACTTTCGTAGCATAACAGATAATCATCCACATTAAGTTTACTGCACTCTGGAGTAAGCATTCTGTTGTCCCATACACAGTCGCCGAACAACAAGAGATACTTTGGCATTTTGTTTTCATCGCCATTAGCCTTGTCGTAAAGCATCTTCATATACAGACGATATGCTGTTGCCGAAGGTGTTCCGCTTGAGAATTCATTATATATTTCGTCAGCAGGCACAACCTTCACTTTCATCGAATCTATATCACGGTGTATCTGTGCCAGACGCTCTGCCTCATCACGCAATTTCTGTGAAGTAGGTATTATTATCACCATGTTGATATCTTTATCGGCATGAAGATTCTGATTCGTTATGCGGTACATAAACTTAGCTGAAGGATATTCGGCCTTCTCTAAATCGTACACTGGGAATGGAGATACTGTATGAATCTGTATAAAGTCAAGGCGTTCTGAACTTCCGGCTTTATGCTGCTTTACTTTTACCTTAACTTTGTTATCGCCTGCAAGATTTGTGACATTGTATTTCAATGTCTTTTCTACAGCACGCATGTATGTAGTTCTTTTTATCTGAGCCGAACCGAGAACGGAGTCATTCAGGCTTATCTCAAAAGTCGACACATCATTCGTGGTAAATGCAATGGTAAGTGTTCCGTTCTTTACTCCTTCGGGAGTCTTAACTGAATATTCTTTCTCTGAACCTATAACCTCCGAATCGTATAGTTTCTGTCCTGCCTGAAACCATGCGAAATCATCTTTCTCATAAAGAGAATAATATCTGGCAGGCTGCATTGATGCAAGACTTAAAAATTCGTCTTTTGTAATTGTTAAAGGCTCTTTTCCGTCTTCTGTTATGAAATATGCTCCATAGCTGGAATAGGGATTACGTATGCGTTCTTCTCCATGGGCACTCGTCCAGTTTACCGGACCTATTCCATAAAAGAAACGCTTACCGTTTACAAAACATGAGGGTACTTCAGGAAGAGAGTTATATAATTTCACGTTCTCCGCCGTGAGTTTTTCCTGCTGCATTGCTCCGCCATAACCAAAAATTCTCACTTTCGTAAGGTCTTTGAATCCGGCACTTTTTATTGTTTCTTCTGTAAGCTGGGTTATACCAGTATTCGACACTGTAATCTTAGCCCATTTACCATTTGATAAGATAGATTGTTCGGTGTAACGTGGTTCTGTATCAGCATCACCATCTGCCTTCATCATAGTCAATGCAGGAGAAGATGTGACGGACAGCATGAAGTCTGTTAGCTTCTGATACTTTCCGTCTCTGAATACAAACGGGTTGAAAGAAAATATAATGCTTGCTTTTCCTCGCGATATTACGATGTTTTGTTTTACTTCCGGAAGTGTCGGCAGAGGCATGACCTCTGAATGCAGCTTTTGAAGAAGCTGTATTTCATCGGTTGTCATCTCAACAAATCCCGGATATAATATTTCTGCACTATACGTAGAATCGTTATACTGTCCCTCAAGCGGCAGTGTTTCCACAAACTCCGAAAGGATAGTATCAACTCTTATTTCATCGGCAGAGAGATTATAAAACTTCTTTTGCTGTGCGTCTGCCACAGTAACTATACATAAAGCGGCAAGAACGAATATCGCGAATTTCTTAATCATTTTGCATTAAATTCCATTACTTTACGACTGTCGAGGAATCCCTCGATGTGATCATCGATGTGTACCTGTCCTACCCCGGCAGGAGTTCCGGTATAGATTATGTCACCGGTTTTTAATGTAAAGTATCTGCTTATGTATGAAACTATTCTGTCTACCGTAAAAAGCATGTCACTGGTACAGCCTTCCTGTACTGTTTTCTTGTTGATGTCAAGATGAAAGTTTATCGACTGTATATCGCGAAACTTCTCTATAGGCACCCACTCACCAATAACAGCGGCACCATCGAATCCTTTACACAAATCCCATGGCAGACCTTCCTTTCTGCATTTTTCCTGGATATCACGTGCAGTAAAGTCTATTCCGCACGTAACGGCATCGTAATATCTGTGTGCAAACTTCTCAGGAACACTCTTTCCCAGTCTGCAGATACGTACCACCAATTCGGTTTCGTACTCTACACGTTCACTGAAATCAGGAATAAAAAATGGTTTACCATCTTTTAACAAAGAAGAATCCGCCTTTGTAAATATCACAGGTTCACTCGATTTAGATAACGTAGCAGAAAGTTCTTTATTGTGTTCGGGATAATTAAATCCTACCGCGAATATTTTCATAATTAAGATATAAACAAAAAGAGGAGTACCGGCATATACCGACACTCCTCGTTAATATACTTTGGGAATAAAATTCTTTAGTATTACAAATTATTCAGCACGAAGTGTGAAGCGCTTGAAGTCGGTAACTGTAAGATCCTTGTCTACGTCCTTCAAGTACTGCTTTACGCTCTTCTTTGAATCCTGAATGAATTCCTGTTCGAGAAGACAAACTTCCTTGTAGAACTTGCTCATTCTACCCTGTGCAATCTGAGGAATAAGTTTCTCAGGCTTGCCTTCTTCACGAGCCTTATCAGCTGCAATCTTGAATTCGTTATCTTTCATTTCCTGAGAGATACCTGATTCGTCAAGAGCGATAGGATTCATTGCTGCAACCTGCATTGTCAGAGCATGACCCTGTTCTTCTGCGGGCTTGTTCATAGCAACCATTGTGCAGAGAACGTTGATGTTCTGGTGGTTGTATGTATAAATGTTTTCAGCTTCAATATAGCTGTAACCTTCGAGTTCTGTTTTTTCGCCAGTTACACCGCCACGAGCAATAACTTCGTCCTGAACAGTCTTGCCATTCATAGGAAGAGCCTTAACTTCGTCGAGTGACTTGCACTTGTTAGCTACTGCTGCATCGAGGATTTCCTGTGTAAGTTTTACGAATTCAGCTCCGTTAGCAACGAAGTCTGTTTCACACTTCAAAGCGATCATTGCGCCAAAGCCGTTCTCAGCCTTAACGAGACAGCAACCGTTTGTTGTTTCTCTGTCTGAGCGCTTTGCAGCAATTGCCTGACCCTTTTCGCGGATAATTTCCACTGCCTTGTCGTAATCGCCTTCAGCTTCTGTAAGAGCCTTCTTGCAGTCCATCATACCTGCACCAGTCATCTTACGGAGCTTCTGAATATCTTGCATTGATACTGCCATAGTTGTAATTTGTTATTTGATTTATTATGATGCCCGGCATGCGCTCGCGAGAGTGCCTGCCGTGGCATCGTAAAGTAAATATTCTGTTAATTAAGCTTCTTCAGCTGTTTCTTCTTCTTCAGCCTTAACTTCTTCCTTGCGAGCCTTGCGAGCACCACGGCGAGCCTTAGCTTCACCTTCTTCACCGTCCTTAGAAGCCTTTTCGTCTACCTTCTCAACCTTGCGTTCCTCAAGACCTTCTGCGATAGCACCGCAGCAAGCGTTCAGGATAACTTCGATACTGTCCTTAGCGTCATCGTTTGCGGGGATAACGTAGTCAACATCGTTGGGGTTAGAGTTAGTATCAACCATAGCGAATACGGGTATACCGAGACGCTTAGCTTCCTTGATAGCGATAGCTTCCTTCATTACGTCGATAACGAAGAGAGCTGACGGAAGACGTGTAAGGTCAGAGATTGAACCGAGGTTCTTCTCGAGCTTAGCACGCTGACGGCTGATCTGGAGGATTTCGCGCTTAGAAAGGTTAGAGTATGTACCGTCGTTCATAAGTCTGTCGATGTTAGCCATCTTCTTAACAGCCTTACGGATTGTGGGGAAGTTAGTAAGCATACCACCCGGCCAGCGTTCGTTAACGTACGGCATTCCTACGCTTGCAGCCTTTTCTGCTACGATGTCCTTAGCCTGTTTTTTAGTAGAAACAAACAGGATCTTGCGTCCTGATTTGGCAATCTGCTTCAAAGCTTCAGCAGCTTCGTCAACCTTAGCTACTGTCTTGTGAAGATCTATGATGTGAATACCATTGCGCTCCATGAAGATGTAGGGAGCCATTGCGGGATTCCATTTACGTCTGAGGTGACCGAAGTGACAGCCTGCCTCGAGAAGCATATCAAAATTTGTTCTTGACATTTTCTTTTCTTTTTTAATTGTTTACATTCTTTTTTATTCTTATTAGAACCAATCAGGGAGTAGTCCTCCCGATTACAAAGGAGTCTTCCCGATTTAGATACTAAACTTTGTTCAGTTGGATTAACGCTTACTGAACTGGAAGCGACGACGTGCACCGGGCTGACCTGGTTTCTTACGCTCAACTCTACGAGAATCACGTGTCAGGAAGCCTGCTGTCTTAAGAGTCTTCTTGTCTTCTGCGTTGATTTCAACGAGAGCACGTGAGATAGCGAGACGCAATGCCTGGCTCTGTCCTGTGAATCCACCACCACAGAGAACTGCCTTGATATCATATTTCTCTGCTACATCGAGCAATTCCAGAGGCTGCTTTACAACAAATCTCAAGATTGCAGAGGGGAAGTATTCGTTTATATCTTTCTTATTGATAGTGATTTTGCCTGTACCTTCGGTTACGTAAACACGAGCAATAGCGCTTTTACGACGACCTGTTGCATTAACTATTTCCATCCTAATCCTTATTTAAACTGGTTAATATCAATCGATTTGGGCTGCTGAGCTTCCATGTTGTGCTCTGCACCTTCGAATACATAGAGATTGTCCAAGAGATGACGTCCGAGAATGCCTTTGGGAAGCATACCCTTTACTGCATGACGAAGAATCTTATCGCAACCCTTAGGAGCCTTTCTCAAAGCCTCAGGTGTTGTGTAACGCTGACCACCGGGATAACCTGTGTAACGTGTGTATTCCTTGTCTGTTTCTTTCTTACCGGTAAATACGATCTTATCGGCATTGATAACGATTACATTGTCGCCGCAGTCTACATGAGGTGTGAAACCTGGCTTGTGCTTGCCGCGGAGGATCTTTGCAATCTTAGAGCAGAGACGACCAACTACCTGGTCTGTTGCATCGATTACAACCCACTCTTTCTTTACTGTCTCCTTGTTAAGGGAAATAGTCTTGTAACTTAAAGTGTTCATTTTTAAATTAATTGTTTTAACTACTAAAAAACTATTATTCATTCTGAACAACGATTCACTAACCGTCACGTCCGGCCAAAGACTATGACTATTAACACGTCATTCGCGGGGTTCTAAGTTTAACCCCATAAATAATCGGACTGCAAAGATATGTATTATTGTTGAGCATCAAGATAATGAGACTTACATAAATGTAATATTTATATATTATTAACATAATAATCTGTAAATCCTCGATTTGTCTCTTGCAAACGTCTTTTTGATGTAAATTTACGAAGGTACAGTTATAACAGACTTTTACGATGATAATCAGGTGTTAAAATGCTTAATTCCTGCCTTAACACAAGAAGATAAACAAGCGTGTTTCCATGATTTCATTTAAGTAAATATATGTGTTTTTATAAAAAGAAAGTGCGAAAATAAATTTCCGCACTTTACACCTTATATAATAGAATAATTAGAAATCAAGTTCTGCGCCCGCATAGAATTTTAGCAGCGTCGTATTATAGATATATTCGTACTTGGCACGTGCATAATCACTCTGTGCCTTCAGATAATTATTCTTAGCCTCATTAAATTCTGTGATGTTAGACTTTCCACATTCATACTTCTGTGAAATCATCTCAAAAGCCTTACAGTTACTCGTAAGAGCCTCTCTGCCACTTACATAATTTGCTCTCGAAGCCTCGGCAGCACAGTGTGCCTGTTGTATTTCCTTATACAGATTCTTCTTGACATTATCGGCATCAAGCTGTGCCTGAGCGGTACGGAGTTTAGCAGTACGCACCTCGTTTCGTGTAGCAAGTCTGTTGAATATAGGAATTTGCAGACTCAGTCCCAGATACTGGTTAAAATTGTTTTTAAGCTGATGTCCAATACTTTCGCTCCTGAAACCAGATGTATGATAAGAGTTACTTCCGATACCGGCATTGAATGACAGTTTAGGAAGATATGCGCTGCGTGCTATTTTCTCATTACGTTCCGAAGCTTTTACACGCAGAGAACCAGCCTGTATCTCAGGACGAATAGCCAGAGACATATTGTAAACATCTTCGGGATTAGGGATGATAGACTTGAAATTTGTTGATGCCGTATCGGGTACCGCAACATCAAAGTCTTCGTATGTCGGGAGTTCCAGCAGCTGAGTAAGGGCAAGAAGTGACATTCTGTAATCGTTTTCTGCCTGAACCTGCATAGAATGACTCTGTGCAAGGGCAGCCTCCGCGGCTGCAACATCTGCTCCGCTCGCCTTTCCGTTGGCAAACACTTCGCGCAGACGGTTTACGTGCATCGAGTCTATGCCTGTCTGTCTCACTGCCACATCACATAGTTCTGCGTTGTAAAGTATCTGGACATACGCCTTAGCTACCTGAACACGAATATCGTCGCGCATCTTCTCAAGATCGTACTGGGCAGCTTCAAGATTCAGTTTCTCAAACTTTATTCCGTTAGGGATACTCATACCCGTAAACAACGGTACAGAAGTTCCCAACTGTAGTTGCAGACTGCGGGTATTAGTATTCGTGTAAGTATTTTCAGATGTCAGACCACGTCCGAACGACCAGTTCTGCGATGCAGAGGCATCAAGTCCCGGAAGACGTTTATTCTTAGCAGTACTCAGACTTATCTCGTTCTGTCGCACAGTATTCTCGCTTTTCTTTACAGAGATGTTGTGTTCAAGCGCATAACTGATACAGTCTTTCAGCGTCCACACTTTCTGGGCGCTGGCAGACGCACTTATAAGTACGGCAACAGATAATAAAAATATCTTATTCATAACCATTACTCTTTACTGATTCCCACACATTGTTTAATGTTCGGCGTTATCTTCAATTATTTTAGGACCTCTTACTTTTTCGTTAAGTTTGAGTCCCTTCTTTATTTCAGTCTTAATACCGTCGCTCGAACCTATTTCGACCTTACGACGTTCGTAAGTCTTGTTCTTTCCCTCACCGTTTACCACATATACATAAGTGTCGTTGCCTTCGAACACTACGGCACTCTCCGGGATAGTCACCACGCCACGAACGGCAAACAGTTCTATCTCGGCATTAGCACTGTAGCCGGAACGAATGTTACTGCCTTCGGGAGCCTTTATGGCAGCCTTCACCTCAAACTGGTTGGCACCATTGTGTGTAACTGCCTTAGGAGATATATACTCAAGCGAAGCATCAACATTAAGATCCTGAAGAGCACCGATGGTTATCTTCATAGGCATTCCGTAAACAAGACGGCCTACCTCTGTCTCATCTATATTACCCTTAAACAGAAGGTCGCTCATGTCAGCGACTGTAGCGATTGTTGTTCCGTCATTGAAAGTATTACTCTGTATTACAGAATTTCCCACCTTTACGGGAACATCAAGGATAAGTCCTGAAATTGTAGAACGTATCATTGTAGAGCTGGCATTTGCATTACTCTTAGATACACCTGTACGTACAACTTCCAGGGCATCTATTGCAGCGGCATGCTCTTCCTTAGCCTGTTTTAAAGCCTGCGACACCTTGTCATACTCCTCGGCACTTACAAGTTCCTTATCGAAAAGATTCTTTTCGCGTTCGTAATCAACCTTAGCCTGACGGAGATTTATCTCTGCAAGACGAAGACGGCTTTCGGCAGATGTCAGCTGTCCCATGTCGGGAACGACCTTTACACGAGCTATTATTTCGCCTTCCTTAACCATATCGCCCGCTTCCTTATTTATTTCGGCTATAATACCGCTAATCTGGGGTTTGATGTTTACTTCATCACGCGGTTCAATCTTACCAGTAATTACCGTTGTCTTCACGATGTCAGATTTTGCAGCCGTAAACTCACTGTATCTTACAGGAGCCTTCAA
The DNA here is from genome assembly GCA_020026195.1 of Prevotella sp. GTDB lineage: Bacteria > Bacteroidota > Bacteroidia > Bacteroidales > Bacteroidaceae > Prevotella. Next base: position 12,735 of record JAHHQW010000021.1, on the reverse strand, counting down.
CGAATTCATCCATAGGAACACGAATGTTCCGATAAACAGAAGTACTACAATCGTAGCCACTATAACTTTCTTGTACTTTTTCATATCTGATGCTTCTTTACTTTCTATATATAATAAGGTATTACATTAATCATCCTCGCGCATAGCCTCAACAGGTTTTATCTTCATTGCCCTGTAAGCCGGTGCTATTCCTGCCACCATTCCCAACACTCCCAGCAGAGCCGCAGCAGCAAAAGCTGTCTCTATGGACACCTGGAAATACACTTCTCCGCCTTTTGCCGCACCCATGTCGGCAAACTGAAGGACAAGCACCGAGAACATAATGCCCAGCATTCCGGCCACGGCAGTAAGTATTATGCTTTCAAGGATAATCTGCATAAGGATGTCGCGCGGCGTTGCACCTATGGCACGGCGGATTCCTATTTCCGAAGTACGCTCTTTAACCGTCACCATCATGATGTTCGACACTCCTATCATTCCGGCCAACAGAGTACCAAGTCCTACAAGCCATATAAGAATATCCACACCACGGAATATAGAGTCCATAAGTCCGAAAAGGACTTCGGTATTAAATATCATTATACCCTTCTCGTCTGTCGGGTCAATGTCATGTGCACGTGCAATAACCTCGCGCATACGGTCCTCCACTTCGTTCATGTGAACTCCTGCAACAGACGTTACATGTATCTGGTCTACATTATTTCCATAATTATATTGCTTCTGCGCTATAGTAAAAGGTATGACCACACGGTTCTCGTCTCCGTGATTTACGGTAGATACATTAAGTCCCACTACACTGTAATACACCGAGTCGATACATATACGCTCCCCGCACGGATCACCGCCGTCGGGAAATAGTTTTTCGTAAACGCCCTTACCTATCACGCACACCTTACGTTCTTCTTTGATGTCTATTTCATTAATAAAGCGACCAGCTTTTATTTCGGGAGACTCAACCTTTGCATAGTCTGGATATGCACCTTGAAGCGAAGCGTTCGAATTATTCTCGCCATAAATTGCATTGCGCGTGCCATAATATATGATAGGCGTAATAACCTCAAGTTCCGGAATGTTTTCTCTCAGACGGCTGACATCTGTCAGAGTCATATTCCATTCACGTCCCTTTTCAAATCCGTGATAAGCCTTTGTAGTCTGCTGTGCCCACACCATTGCCGAGTTTGTGGCAAAGCCTTCATAGTTATCTCTCAGAAGATGCTGAAGTCCCTTTCCTCCGCCCATGAGTGCCACAAGCATAAACACGCCCCAGAAGATACCGAAGCCTGTAAGCAGACTGCGGCTTTTATTCTTCGATAACGTATCGAGTATTTCTCTATATGTTTCAATGTCAAACTTCATATCTTGAGGAATTAACCTTTTAATGCTTCTATAGGCCGTATGTTTGCAGCCTTCCTTGCAGGAAACAGTCCTGCAATAGTTCCGGCAATGACCATAACTAATGTTGCAGCCACACAGGTACCAAACTTAACCGTAGGGTCTACGAACATTGTAGTCCGGAACAACCCGGTGTCTATCACGTCGTGTCCGAGCGTTGCATCCATATAATAGTTGGCAGCCATGCCGCACACCATTCCGATGTATCCGAAGAACAGAGTTATAAGTATACTTTCTGCAATAATAAGTATAAGAATCTGACGCGGTTTTGCACCTATCGCCTTGCGTATGCCAAACTCGCGAGTACGTTCTTTCACGGTAATAAGCATGATGTTAGACACACCCACCACTCCGCTGAGCAACGTAAACAGACCGATTATCCACAATGCTGTCTGAATGATATTGATACCGGTACTCATCATCATACGCTGAGTATAGCGGTTCAACATGAACAGTGACGAATTATCATCGGGAGCAGCATCATGATTTCTGTTTATCTTTGCCTTGTACTGAGTTTCAAAATCTTTATTCTCACTCATGCCGTTAACACCCTGGAATGTAAACTCTATGTTTCCAGCCTCATTCATGTGGTCGGTGAATACTGCACGCAGTGTAGTGAACGGCATAAAGAAACTGAAGTCAAAAAAATCTTTCTTTTCTTTCAGTACGCCTACCACACGATAAGACAGTGCGCCGATATTAACGTTCTTTCCTACAATAGATTTCGGGTCGTGCACATCAAGTTCCTTAACTGTTTCTTCGCGGAGCACCACGACCTTACGCTTCTCCCTGATGTCGATGTCGTTAATAAAACGCCCTTCGAGCATCTCAAGTTTCGTTATCTTTATCTTGTCGGGATGCACACCCACAGGATTTCCCAAAGCCTCCTCGCCATTAAATATAACTTTCATGTTATCAACCTTCAGCGTAGGCGACATATTAGTTACCGTACCCGAGAACGTCTCACTTGTGGTTTTAAGATCCTTGTCGTTAAGTTCGATTCTTCTGCCCTCATCAAAACCATTGTAAGGCTTTGACGTAACGCTTCCAAATACTACCATAGAGTTATCCATGTAACGGTCATTGTTAGCCATTACGGCATTGATAAGGCCGTTACCAGCTCCAAGGAGAGTGATAATCATAAAGATTCCCCACGCCACGGCAAAGCCCGTAAGCGAAGTACGCAGTTTGTTACGCCGCGTAGTATTCCATATTTCGTTAAGAATCTCTATCATTATTTCATTATTCCGTTAATGCCGAACGGCATTGCTTCATGGTTCTTGTTATCTTCTATTTCTCCGATAACGCCGTCGCGTATGTGTATTATCTTGTTCGTCTCGTTTGCCACACCGCTTTCGTGAGTTACGACAATTATAGTAATACCTTCTTTCTCGTTAAGTTCCTTAAGCAGTTCCATCACCTCGACACTTGTCTTCGAGTCGAGAGCACCAGTTGGTTCGTCGGCAAGAATTATCTCCGGCTCAGTAATAAGAGCCCTTGCAATGGCAACACGCTGACGCTGTCCGCCCGAAAGTTCGGCAGGCAGATGTTCGGCACGGTCCTTCAGTCCCATCTTATCCAGCAGCTGCATGGCAAGCTCCAGGCGCTTCTTTCTTTTCACGCCACGATAAAAAAGAGGAAGAGCTACATTCTCAAGAGCCGTCTTAAAAGGAATAAGGTTGAACGACTGGAATATAAAGCCTATCTTATAGTTTCTGTATTCTGCTGCCTTGGTTTCACTTAAGTCTTTGATAAGCGTATCTCCAAGCCAGTACTCACCAGAATCGTAATCATCGAGAATTCCAAGAATATTAAGGAGAGTGGATTTTCCCGAACCAGAGGCTCCCATGATAGAGACAAATTCTCCGCGTTTTATTTCAAGATTGATACCTTTCAGAACATGCAGCGGCTGTCCGTTATCATACGTCTTATTAACATTATCCAGTCTGATTACTATTTCATCGTTCATAATGTATCTGTGTATGTTGGCAAATATAATTAATTATTTTGATATCATAACTTATTATGATATGCAGCACACATAATAAATATAATTTATTAACATTACAGTGTCATCAATGCACATTTTCTAACATTTCATTAATCTCTTTTTCAGTCACTTCCTTTGCGTTCTTAGGCAGATATACACCCTTGTCCGTAGGTTTGAACGAAGTAGCTGTAAATGTAAAGCCGTCTGAATCTTCTGTCATCTCAAGAACGAGTCCGGGAACGCCGGGGAACATCTCTGTCTGGAACGGAATATCCTCTGCATACCATACTGTTGTTCCGTTTTTAGTGTCTACCATCTTTTTACATTCGTGTCCTAAGATTTTCTTGTAAAGGTTTACCGGCTTATATTTAGTATCGAGTCTGGCTTCGGTCTTTACGACATAGTCCTGTCCTTCGATTTTCATCTTTGTGTAAAACTTGTTCCCGGCAAAGTCGCAGTATGTATTTATTCCGGCATTATCGAACATTGCGGCGGCGTCCATCTTCATTCCCATAAGACTAATCTCAAACTTAGACTGGTCCTTAAGGAACTTCATGTCACTCTTGTCCTTTGTCATTCTGAGCGACACCACTAATTTTGCCTTTTTAATATCGTCTTTTATGAAAGACAGCACCATCTTAGGCATGCCGCTTTCGTCGGATATTTTCTTTACGATACTCTCCGGATTCATCTTCAGCGAGTAGATTACATCATAATTCTGTGCACTTATGCGCTGTAATCCCATTACCGACAGGACAACCAGTAAAAACAATATTTTCTTCATGACAGCATTATTTATTTTTTACACATGCCTTCAGTCCGCGTATTACCGAAGAAGTAAAGCCGGCATGTTCCATTTCATTCAAGCCCTTGATGGTTATTCCGCCAGGAGTAGTAACCTTGTCAATCTCACTTTCGGGATGAGTCTTCTTCTCAAGCAGCAGGTCGGCAGCACCCTTCACCGTGTATGCCACGATATCACGAGCATCGGCTGCACGGATGCCAAGTTCCACGCCGCCTTCCATTGCGGCACGTATGTATCTGAATGCAAATGCTATTCCGCATGAAGCTAATGCCGTACCAGCCTCAAGCTGACTCTCTTCAACGAGCATTGTCTTTCCAAGTTCGTCGAACATACGCATTATGAGGTCGGTCTGTTCCTGTGTGGCATTGAGCGACGACACGAAGGTCATACTGCTGCCTACCTCTATCGCCGTATTAGGAATTACACGGAAGATGGCTGTCTTTTCGGTTCCTTCTACCATCTCTAAAAGAGTTTTACAGTCTATGCCTGCGGCAACAGACACTATTATCTGTTTTTCGGGATGTATCGAAGGAAGCATTTCTTTTATCACGCCCTCTACCTTCCACGGCTTAACAGCTATTATGATGATGTCTGCACCGGCAGCCGCACTGGCATTGTCGTGTGTCACATTAAAGTCTGCATCAGCCTCACGCATTTTGTTCAGAGTGTTGTCTGACTGTGCCGTACACGTAATGTCTTTTGCGGTAAATATATTACCCTTTGCCAGACCTCTGGCTATTGCTCCGCCCATATTACCGGAGCCTATTACTGCTAATTTCATAGTTATTTTTCTTTTACACTCGATGCACCAGACTTGGTTACATCTACTTTTACATTATTCTTATTACATTTATATTCTACGTCAGACGCTCCGGAAACGCTGCCTCCAAGTGTCTTCACGGGAAAGACTGATGCTGATGATGAACCGCTGCCGTTTATAACGATGTCCTCGAACGGCAGTTCAGACATATCGGCATCCGATGCTCCGCTAAGGTCTATATCAAGATTCTTACCTGTCTTTTCACTGATTGGTTTCAGTGTAACGTTCGAAGCTCCTGAAATACGCATATACATCTTGTCAGCATATACCTTTGCTTTCACATTCGAGGCGCCCGAAGACCTTACATCAACATCACGGGCAATCATATTTAGATTTTCTATATCCGAGGCTCCGCTCACATAAAGGCAAACATTGTCAAGCATAAAAGTATCGGCTGTATGTACAGAACTTGCGGCACTCAGATCTATCTTTTCAAACGAAGGAAGATATATGTCGGCATGCGCTTCAAGACCTGCATACTGTCTGAACACACTTTCGGCTTCATCAAAGGATAACGCCAGCATGCCGTTATTTATCTCTACATCAAGATAGTCCCTGAGTTCTTCAGATACTTCTATATTTACCATATACTTATTCGACTTATGCAGCGTGATGTCGAATGACGAACATGCTCTTATGTCCTTAAATGCCTCGTCGTATATTGTCTCGGAATACTTTATACCCGAAGAGGCTTTTTTTTCAAAGGATGTAAAGGATGTAATCGTGCATGATGCTGACATTAAGAGCACTACGCACAACATTAAGATGTGTTTTATTTTCATATCTTTATTTTATTAGTTTTACATACAGGGCAGCAGACTAAATATTTTCACGGCCTGCCACCCTACTGTTAACACAAAGCATTCTATCGTTTATTTTTCACTGTCCCCTTCATACTTCTTCCAGGCCTTTTCCACATCATCAAGGGTGATGCCGAGGTACTGCATGTTACGGAACATATCGGGAAGCATACGGTCGATGAAATCTTTTTTGCGCATCTCCGAGATTTTATACTTAGCACCTTCGCTGACAAAGTATCCCGAACCGCGCTTGTTATATATTATGTCATCCTCTGCAAGAGAAGCGTATGCCTTCATCGCCGTGTTATTATTAACCTGTAGCAGTGCTGCGTATTCGCGCGTGGCAGGCACGGGAGCATTCTCCATGTACTTGTCAGCCAGAATCTCGTCGCACAGTCGGTCGGCTATCTGTACGTATATCGGTTTCTCTTCGTTAAAAATCATAAGTTAATCCATTTGTTATTTATCACCTGCATACGTTTGAAGATGCGGTATGATATGTAAAAATTAAGTATAGACAACAGCAGAACGGCTATTCTTACCGCCCACCTCACAAGCTCGGTATTTTCACCAATGAACTTAAAGACGTGTTCATAATCTTCGATGTCCATCGTCGGACTTAATAATGCACTGCCGAGCCATGGCGTAACGAAAATCATAAAAGCTATAATCACTGCCGATGTTGAAAGGAACGGCATCTTACGGAAGATGCTGCCTCCGAGGACATAAAGACTCATGTAGAATATTCCGAACAATGTAATTTCTGTTTCGGTTTTGACGAAAACTTTTAACAAGTCGATTATGAATATTCGCTGTACCTGATTTCCTTCGATATAGAACAGCAGCACGTTGAGAATCTCGGCAATAAAATACGACAGTATGAGTAACAGGAACGGCAGCACCGTACAATATATCAGCAGCGTGAGATATTTCTCTAACACCGATGCCGGTGCCATCGACAAATTTATGTATCCTTCCTTCTTGTTGATGTCCTTAAACACTGACGCAGCAGCAACATACATGGCAAATACAATAGCTATCGTTACAAAACCTATGTGTATGGGGGGATTGCTTTGCATTGAAGAAAAGTACGATCCCATATCAAAAATACGTATTATGAGGAACATTGCTATTGCAGCATAGCCCGTCTGACGGATTATCTCAGACTTATGTGTTGCGACGTGCCACTTAAAGAAGTTGGCGAAACGTGACATTTCAAAACTATTCATAACTATTATAACTTAATGCAGCCTCCTATCACTGCGTTAAACAACATTTCAAGATCTACGGCTGTCTCAGGTCTTCCGTTACGGTTTGCTATCACGGCATTACCTTGCAGTGAAGTCTCGCTGTATACCACATCGTCACATGGTTCGTCGGGACGGCGCAGTTCAAATACGAACCTGTCGGTTACGTCGGCAACGGAGCAGTTGGCTGCTATTATATGATTGTTCAGAATTACAACATGATCCACGAGCGATGCAATGTCGTGTACCTGATGTGTAGATACAATAATAATTCTGTCATCGTTCATGTGGCGTGCCACAACCTGACGGAACACTTTCTTTGACGGGATGTCAAGTCCGTTTGTGGGTTCGTCCATAAGAAGCAGACGTGTGTTTGCTGCAAGTGCCACACTCATGTACACCTTCTTTTTCTGTCCCATTGACAGACATTTTAGTTTTACGTCCGACGGAAGTTCAAACTCCTTGAGGCAGTCGAAAAATACCTCGTCAGAGAAATTGGGATAAAACGAACGGTTCATGTTAAGGTATGCCTTGAGCGACATATCGGGCAGCTGGAATTCTTCGGGAACAATGAATATTTCACGCAGCATCTCAGGCAGTCTGTCCTGAGATTTCATTCCAAAGACTGTTATGTCTCCCTGTGTTGCACGCAGCATTCCGCATATAAGATACAGCAGAGTACTCTTGCCTTCGCCATTCTTACCAAGAAGTCCGCATATCTGTCCTTCCTTCAGTTCGATATTCAAACTTGAAAGGACTTCCTGTATGCTTCCTTTGTATGTAAAATGTAAGTTATTAATCTCTATCATTTTTTGTTTGAGTTTAGTGTAATACTTATCTAACACTGCAAACATAGTAAATAAACGAATTGTCTCCAAGTAAAAGGCAGTATTTTTTTAATGTGAAGGGCATAAAATCATCACTTTTTCGTGTTTTATTACATTTACATGCATGTACCACCTATTTATATATAGAGAATAATTGCAGTATATAAGTTTTCTATGTAACATCTTACGATGCTGCGGATTCATCGTAAAAACACATAATCACACACTGCAAACGGTGTAAAAGGCCGTCTGCCAGACTTATCATTTAGCATCTTATTTTACATGTTCAATATTCCGATGCTGTTTTCACTTATTATCCTTTTGGGTATTTTACTACATTTACGCAGCATTAATTTTTTGATTATTCATAAACGTCTTATATATTCTGCGAAATACGTAAAAGAAAAAATAGTGTTTTTAGTTGCTTTTTCAGTAAACATAGGTTGTTTGCATGGTAAACATCCTACGTTTACAAACAATCGCAACTACAAAAGTTTGCAAACGCAGATACAATAGTTTGCAAGCGAGCCTATGTTTTGTGCTTAAAAACCGCAAAAAATGACAAAAAACTACGATTTCCCAGTATTTTTTGCACTCAGACAAGAAATTTCGGGCACAGATAATCGCAAAACAGTGTAATATAACGTTTTTCAGAGTCTGTCACAAGAGCTTATTTCCTTATACTTATACGACTTAATGTTTGAACAAAGTGAAAGTCCTCCGGTTTTACGACTTACAATTATGGGCATTATCTGAATTAGTAAAGACATATAAATTATTTTACAATATCGCTATACACTGACACTTCTTTTATTTGCAGCATGACATCAAGCAAAAGACCTTATGCAAGTAAACTCTTAATATAATATTCAGAATAGAGGTGACTTAAATCATGAGAGAATGAAGCCGCAAAGGAAAGTACATATACGAAATTTATTTACATGTATATATTACCTCTGCGTACATCATTATACAGATAAACGCAACTACTTACAAGAAAAAATATATTATAGTAGAAAAAAATTCGATTTTATTTTGGTAGTATAAAAAAAAGCGTTACCTTTGCACCCGCAATACAAAAGCTGACGGCGAGATAGCTCAGCTGGTTAGAGCGCATGATTCATAATCATGAGGTCCCCAGTTCAATCCTGGGTCTCGCTACAACTTAAGAGGTTCGATTAATTTCGAACCTCTTTTTTTATTATTATAACTTTACCTGAACATTATTGTTAAATATATATTCATATCAGAATTAATGCATAAAAACAAACTTACCTGTGAATTCCCTCAGAAAGGGATTCACAGGTAAGTAAGTACATCAACTTAGAGATTTAAAATCTCTTATTATCAAATCTTTATCTTTAAATCTATTTTACACTCATTACACGTGCCATTGTACCTTCTGCATTTGCAACCTTCACGATATAAAGACCAGAAGCAACCTGTACTGTCTCTACACCATTCACAACGCCACTGTATACCATTGTTCCATTTGTATTGTAAATCTCAACCTGACTTTCATCAGCTGCTGAAATTTCAATTCCATTTGCTACAGTACTGATACGTACACCATCAACCTGTGCCTTATCAACAGATGTTGAAATAGAGCGGAACAATGCTGAAACTCTTGCAAAACGAGAGATTGTAAATGAATTGTCTGTTATTACGATGTCATTAAGTTTAATGCTTTCAAGTTCGTAGTCAGGATCAGGATTAGCTGTTACTGTTATCAAGCTGTTCTTAAGAACCTTGTCACCAGAGTTGATTACATTTCCTTCTGCATCTGTAAGTTCGATAGAACCGTTTAAAGAAGGTTCGATAACGATGTGTGCACGGTCGCAGCCAGAAGCATCACCTGTAAGGTTAGGACTCCATCCCTTCTTAACAGCCATGTATGTATCTGAATGTTCTGCATCGTTGAGTTTCTTATCTGTACCTGTTGTCAATACAAGTGAGAAGCCCTTAACAGTTTCAAGTTCTTCTTCTGTAAGTTCGGGATATTCAGGAAGATTGAAGTAGAAGTCATCAAGTTCACATGCTGTCATGGCATTGTCGTTAGCATAAAGTTTACGCAGATTTATAAGATTGTGGAGATCTATCCATTTAATGTTATTACCTGCGAAAGACAATGTCTGAATTTCTGTATTTGCATCGAGATTGAGCTCTGTAAGTTCGTTGTTAGCAACTGAAAGTTCGTAAAGATTAACATTATTACTCAGATCAATTGTTGTAAGATGGTTGAAAGATACATCTAACTTAGTAAGTCCTGCAAGATGCTTAACATCAATATCCTTGAGTTCGTTAACTGTTGCAATAAGTTCTACAATCTTGCTGTTTGCAGAAAGATCGAGGTTTGCAAGTTTGTTATTCTTTATATTAAGAACTGTAAGTTCTTTGTTATCTGAAAGGTCAATTGACTTAAGATAGTTTCCATAAGCTGCAAGATATGTAAGATTCTCAAGTCCCTTTACGCTGATTGTATCGAGTTCGCAGTAAGAGCAGTCGAGTTCCTGAAGATTTGCAAGTCCAGAAATATCAAGACTGTGAATAGGATTCATGTAAACATTTACATACATGAGGATATTATTCTTTGAGAAATCAACGCTTGTAATCTTGTTATTCCAACCGCCGTAGGCTTCTCCGAATTCTCCGTAGCTTTCAAGGTTAACAGCCTCAACATCGCCATAAACTCTGATAGTATCGCCGATGGCTACTTCGTCAAGACGTGTCCACTTACCTTTATAAACTTCGTATTCTTTCTTTGAGCCACTACCCCAGTCAACCTGAATAGGAGTTACGTCATGAGCACCTGCAAGTGCAATTGAAAGAGACTGTCCGTTAGTTGTTGTGAATGAAATCTGACGTTCTTTTGTACGATATACTACTTCAATTGTAGAAGCTTCGTTTAATACGAACCATTCGTCATAAACTCTCTTTCCATTAACCAATACATAATCGAATACATAACCAGCATCCGGCATAGGAGTTACATGTACAGGAACACCTGACACAGCTGTTGCCGTTACATCTGAAAGTTGCTGATAGAATTCGCCACTCCACTGTGAAAGAGTAAACTTACCACCCTTATTATTGAGAGCATATTCTGTAAATTCGAATGTCTGTTCATTAACGATACCACCTACAGAACCTGTGAATGATACCTTTTTGCCTGTTGCCTTTGCGCCTACGAGCGTTACTGCAACATCTTCCATCTTTGCAGTGCCATCACCTTGAACATCAGTTGTCCAACGCATTTCCTTTGAATTGATATAATCAGTATTTGCATGTTCTGCATTTGAGCCTTCAAGAAGAATATCAGGAGTTGAGCCCTTCCATTCACGCTGTGGCATTGTCTTCAATGTAAATGTTACAGAATTTGCCGTCATGTTCTTGTTATTGCGGATATCAACCTTCTCAAACATACCCTTAGGTCCTACATAATTGAAGAAGAAGAACTGGCACTGAGTGTTAGCAGCCTTAAATGTCTTAAGATAATATGCACTCTTAAGGTCAATATATGAAATACTTGTATTGCTGATGTCAAGTTCTGATATAATTCCAAGAGGAGTAATATCAATGTTTGTAAGCTGAGGATTGTTGCTGACATCAAGTCTACGTATATCTTTATTATTGACGAAATCAAGATATTTAAAATTATTCTTTGAACATCTCAGTGTATTAAGTTTCTTACAGTTTCCTAAGTCAAGGTTTGCAATTCTGTTACTATCACAATAAAGTTCGAAAAGTTCAGGATAGCCTGAAAGATCAAGTTCTTCGATATAGTTACCTGCAATAGCGAGTTTTTCAAGTTTAGGATAGTCACCCTTCTCAATTTCCATCAAAGCTCCGTTTGTAAGGTCAAGAGAATAAAGAGAAGGCAGTGATATTCCATAGAAATGCATTATATAGCAGTTACGCATATTAATGTATTTCAGATTAGGGTTACCATCATTGAATACAACTGTTGAAAGATCAGGGTTCTCAGAACAGTTGAAGTCCTCAAGCTGTGTAAACTTCATGAGGTTAAGTAACGGGAGATTGTTCTTAGAAATATTAAGAATTCTCAATGTCTCTGCAAGGTTCTCGATGTCAAATTCATTATAATCTGATATATTATTCTCTGACAGGTCAAGAGTCTGAATTGAAGGAGCACCCTTAGAGTTGAATGCAGTAAGTTTGTTACAAGCAAGTTTCAAAGAAACAAGACTTCCCATGTTGCTTGTATCGAATGTTGAAATCAGGTTGTTTGACAAATCAAGATTCTTCAAACTCGGCATTCCATTAGAAGTAACTTCTGTCAATTCGTTATTACCAAGATAAAGTTCTTCAATCGTCTGCATATTCTGAACATCAACTGATGTAAGCTGAGCATCTGTAAGTTCAAAATATTTAAGATTTCCTTTAATTGTTATTGTCTGTCCTTTTATATCCTGCTTAATCCATTTTGCCCATGTCATGGCATTCGGATCAATGTTGTATGTTTTAAATACACCATCACCCCAATCGATCATCACAGGATCATCAACTGACGCTGTCCATGCTAAAAGCTTAAATTGTGAATTTACCGCCTGGTTTGTCTTAAGGGTTATTATACCCTCAGCAGCTTTAATACTCATTGCTACAATGAATAGTAACAACAAATTTAATAGTCGTTTCATAATAATAAATTTATTTAGATTAAGTTTTCCGTTCGGTGCGAATATACGAACTTTAGTAATTAGTTCCAAATCTCATTTTAAGGTTTTTATATTTTTATCGCCATATCAAAGTGTCATTTTAATGCCATAAATCAATATATACTACCCGTTGGCGGAATTAATTTGATAAATATTTATGTGTAAAAAGTTGTGCATA
>JAHHQW010000020.1 GCA_020026195.1 Prevotella sp. | reverse complement strand
ATGCACAACTTTTTACACATAAATATTTATCAAATTAATTCCGCCAACGGGTTACATCTTTATATATCTTTATATTCTTCCATTGCGTTGAAGCAGGGACATTCCTTCAGCCATTCCCATTTATCTACCTTGCCGTTACCATTGGTGTCAGGCGAGCAGTCGCGGTGTCCTTTAATGACAGCGTCAGGGTAACGTTTGCGAAGATTACGCAGCAGGATCAGAAGGGACTCCTTCTGTTCGGGCGTACGTGTGTCCTTCGCTTTTTTCAAATCGGCAGTCATGCCGCCTATGTAGCAAATTCCTATCGAATTGCTGTTGTGTCCTCTGACGTGCGCACCCATGCACTCGTCGGGGCGACCTTTCTCCACAGTACCATCGAGTCTTATGATGTAGTGATATCCTATATAGTAAAATTTTGAAATGAACCATTTTTTAAAGCCACGCTCCTTATGCATTCTATCTATATCTCTCGCTGTATATTCTTTACCTTCAGGCGTTGCAGAGCAGTGAATTATGATTTCTGTAATTTTTCTTGCCATATTATACCTCCTTGCCATTCATCGCATCTTTAATATCTTTTTTTACTTCATTTTTCACTTCGCCAAGCTTTGTTCTGATATAAACGTTTACTCCGAAAATACTCCCAGCGTAAACAAGAGCTTGTGCAACATACCATAACACGGAATCATCAATGCTGTAGTGATTTAAAAAAAAACATATAAATGACAGGACGATACCGCTGCCGACCATGGCAATTGCTGTGCCGTATTGTATCCAATCTTTAGTGTTTGCTTTCATTTCGAAAAGAATTTTATTTATTACAAATGTAATAGATGAAAGCATAAAATAAAAATACACGGCCTGGGTAACTTTATTCCAGGGCGTGTATTAGAGTAAAGAGTTAAGCCTTCAGCCATCCATCTACGATAATCTTCGCTTCTTCGCAAAAGTTATCGTAGCTCTTCCATTCTTCGCTGTAAAGAGCTGACTCTTCACCGCTATGGTGGCGATGAATGGCAAATTCTTCTGATAACGTAAAACGTGAACGAATAATTGCGTTAATCATTTCGTCACGATCTCCGGGCTTCGCGCAGTTAAGAATTGTGCCACCGTCAGTGCAAGGCCCTTCATACTGATATCCGTCAAAAGGCATTGAGGGCTTTTCGCCTTCCATTACTTTTGGCTGATAACCTTTTACGATCTTTTCATTAAGATAAGCGATGATGTGAGCGTTATCATACTTCATGTATGTGCGCTTCTTCTTATAAACACATGTAAACATACTAAGTGAATTTAAAAAATGTTTGTCCGTTTTTCCCTCTGAACTGAGTTATAATAGTTGGCGCAGGAAGATCATTTCGAGAAAAGTCATTCTGCGCTTGGTCAATGAGTACTTTTGAGCCTGTGAACGTATAGTACTCAGCATCAAAAATAGTATCATTGCCTTGATTGTCTTTCTTTTTTTCAAACACATAGTGTTCGATTTCCTCCCCTGTTTTCGTAATTTCGATTTCAGTTTTCAAAATTTTTTTGAAACGGATTGACAGCACTTTATTGGGTACAGTTTTCGTTACAGTCTGCTGTTTCCCATCAGCATCAGGAATTGATACTGATACGGTTGTCTTTTCAATTTTACTATCTTCTATGACATAGTCGAGAAGCAGTATCTTTTTGTCCCAGCCGTTACTGTCATCTGTCAGCATTTTGCACACCGACAGAAATTTCTTTTTGTCTTCTGCGACAAGCCCCTCAAATGGGGATTTGATCCGATGTCGCTTGATAATCTTACCGAGTGATCTTTCCATACCTAGTTTAACCAGCAGATTTATGCAGTTTGCATGCTTTATATATCCAAGTCTTGATGCACATTTTATTCGTGTTTCCTCTACCGTCATTCCTTTCTTAAAACATTTGTGAATTTGTCTCGCGGTATTTTGCTTATTGTTTTTTGCCGACATCACGTGGTCGTTATAAAAAGTATAGCCACAAACACGTATGCCCATCCATGTAGGCCTGACATTCCAATCCTTGTTGATGATTATGTGATAATCTCGAGCAAGTATCATGATTGCAATTTCGCCAATAATGTGAAGGAATGTTTTGTCTTGATGCAAAATAATAATATTGTCGACAAATCGATAATAATGTAATAGCCCTTCAGCGAGGAATAACCTAAAACGCCGAGCCATAAATGATGGGCCTTGCGATAAGATAAAAAAATCCTCTGCAGATTTAGCAGTGGCTATTTTATCTGTTATATATCGCGAAGTCCAATAAAATAGCTTTTCTTTGTTCTGAATAATGTCGAAGCATCGAAGGGCAAGGCGGTCGAAAGAAGCTAGATATATCTGACCTGTTATTTGGCTAATTTTAATACCTAGCGGAGATCCTGCCGGATAACTGTCAATGACCTTGAATAATTCTGTCCTCAAAGGCCCTTTCTTTATTTTTCTCGATAAAAGTTCCTTCTCTATAAAATGATCTAATCGAGGAAAGTAATGATGTGCATCCATTGGGAGGTAATAATAGCATTCTTCCTGTGTAGAGCGGTATAAATCATTCCTTAGAAATCTAAAAAACGCATGTGTACCTAGATTAGGCCTCACGGCAGGAGACTGCCATGTTATATAATCGTACATAGCCTTTTCGAATGGAAGTATGGCAGCAGCTTCGTGTACATGGTCATGTACAGAAGCTTTAGCAAGTGTACGAAGTTTTTTCTCCATTATCACTTTAGCTGTATATGGAGCTGGGTACCAGTTACCACTGATTAGTTCTTTTAATATTAGGTTGAGATTTGCTTCAAGATTCTCATTGAATTTTTGAATATCAAATCTTTTCCCTTTACCCTCGGAGTAATTATACCACGCCTCACGCACATTCTCAATAGTGTGCGCTTCGCCATGATCTTTAATGCGTCGCATTATAGACTTGGATTTAATTGTGAATAAAATAACGGGGTCTTGTCGGGGTTTATGTGTGTGTCTGTGGTAACAAGTCTGCTATCGTTACCGATGAGTCTATCGCTCACCATAAAGGTTACGAGATTCGTCATCATATTTTTTATGTTCTCCCATGGGGGAAGGCTCACTCTTACCTTATTTTACGATTGTTGAGGAACGCGCCGTAGTTCACACTGGAGTTCGCGGGATTGTAGTTCGCATTGAAGGCAAACGGGCCGCACATGTCACCATAGCTAGCATTGAGCAAAGCACCAGGAGCGCGAACGCCGGCACAAGAGTTCTACCTGTCTTTTTCAAGACGCTGCAAATATACAAAAAAAATCACATGTAAGAATGTCAAAGAGCTAATTTTTAAAAAACGCTTCGCTGCAGCGAGAAAATCTCGCTGCAGAAGTCGCTTCGCGACGGGGTTCTGATGTCCACCCGTTCACCTTAGGAAGCCTCTGAAGGCGTGGCATCCCAGTCCTCTTTTGCTTCGCAGAGGAACGCGCCGTAGTACACACCGGAGCTCGCGGGAGTGCAGTACGCAAGGAAGGCAAACGGGCCGCACAAGCCACCATAGCCAGCATCGAGCAAAGCACCAGGAGCGCGAACGCCGGTAGTTGATGCAGGCTCTAAATATTGCGCATCGCAATAGCCAGTCGAAGTTGATCCTCCTTCTTCTTTTACCCAACAGAAACCTTTTTCAAGATTCAAAGATTTCGGATATACCCATTCCCCTTTTTCGCCAGATGTACCTACATATGCTCCGATTTTCGACATACCAGAAATATTATCTGTTATAATAGCTTCCTCTGTCCATCGAGGTTGTACAAATATATCGTGTTGAGTTCCAGTTCCACGGAAGAGAACGCCATGCAAAATTGTTGTCATGTTGTGATACCAATTTTTCAAACCAAAGAAGTTTGGTATACCTTTAATTTTTGCCACAGGACCGCCGACGGGGACATCCCATTCAAATATGCCGAGAGCATCTCCCAACTCAGCACCTGTACCCTTCGGAACATAGCCGTAATATCCAAAGCCTTCTTCGTAAGAGCAGCCCCGTCCAAGACCACCATAATGTAATCCATTGCCGTCGAGATCTGGATGGAAATCAGCTTGTATATCGCGGTTGTGAAATACCATCAACCCAAGAATAGCAGTAGCTGTATTCATAAGATAGTGCGAAGCACTGAATCGTGGTCCGTTTTTCTCTGCATATTTTTCAAAAAGATTTGCAGCTGTTGAGCAGGCTGGCTTCCCAAGTCCTGTCTTCCATGTTGTGTCATCTTCAGGCTTGTTTGCGCCTCCGCGAAATTGTGCTGTCTTGTTAACAAAAGATACTAAAATATTATTTGTCCTATCGATCGTTGAAAAGCCATCCGCATCGCGTGACGCTATAGGAACACGATAATTTAAACATCCAGGTATAGGCTTGAAAGCCACGCGGACATAATGATAAGTACTATCGTCAGACACTGCGAAATACCATACTTTATCCCATCCCCACATGTAGTGGCCTTCAGTTCCATCTAGCTTCGCTGGGCTACCATCTTCGTAAAAATGATGATTCTTACGAGAAAGTTTACGCCTTGAGTGGTCATTTTTTACTATGTAGCAACCAAGGTTTAACAGGTAGGGAAGTTCTCGAAGCATTTCGAGATCTCCGATAGGTTCACCCTCTGGAGACATGCTGTCGTGCCTCCATTTAACACCACACCAGTGTCCCTTGTCAATTAAAGACATGATATTTACAAGTCCTGTTTTGTTCGCTGCTGCATCATACGCAAGTACTTTTGTACTCGCAGAAAGAGCTGAAAAAGTTTCGAGCTCATTGATTTTAGGTTTTGCATTCATATTAATCAATAGTTATATTTCTTATTCTCTATACAGTGCCATATAATGTTGCCTTTTTCTTCTTTATCAATTTCGCATGTGATAACATAAACACTGTTCTGATGTAACACAATATAATTGCCATCTGGCATTCCGCCTTTATCATCTATTTTCTTGTAGTTTACGTTAATCAATCTACATGTGCCTCCAGGCTCACAAATTTCCTCTGTACCCGTATATCGCATATTACCCGTAACAGGAGGACATGTTAAGTTGTCTCCAGTATAAATGATAACTTGTGTTCCGAGAAAATCAAGAGCCTGTTCAAATGTCTTATGCCTGGTTGACTCTTTCACGTAACCTCCAAAAATTATATTCTTAATGCTACCATCTTTAGGGAGATTTGAAGCAAAAGTTATGTATGCTCCAGTCTTTTCAATTGAGATAGAATAACGGTCATGTCCATTGGGGCCATGTTCCGTCAGACTTTCATCAATATATTGCATGAAATTTTCTTTGCTAATATTCGTACGGCAACGTTTTACGAATCCTGAAAATATACCACTTTCAGCTTCAATAACTCCTTTTACATGAACATTATCAAAATTCCCCGTATTGCACGTCACGGCACCATCGCGTGCAGAAAATACTATTCTGCCATTGCTATCTGTCATCTCTATCGCTTCAGCACCAAGGTTTTTAATGAGTGCATATTTCGAAAGCAGGAGCATTGTCGCGACAAGGCCATAATTCGTGCCTAGCTCCCAAAATTTCGATGCAGCACCATTGCTGTTGCCAGGAAAATTTGCAGAACTCTTTTCATGAGTTTTATTACAAATATACCAATAGCCATTATGCTCGACGTAATCGAGATATTTGTCATTCTCCCCACCGGCTTCGAAGATATAACCGAAGGGATAGTCTTTCCAAGACTGACCATGCCTGAGAATTGCACCTCTTCCGCCCTTATCCCCCTTTGATCCATTCTCCACGACTTTACAACTTAAATGCTTCTTATATTCTATATTTTTATAAGTTACCGTTATTTCATAATCGACATCTACTACCGTATTATCTGCAAGCATAAAACCATAGCAGAACTCATGATCTTGATGATGTATGAGATAAGTAACTTTCAGCCCAGAAACATTTTTTAATGTAGAGCATAAAAAACCATCATCTCCGCCTTTACCATAAGAGACTCTTTTAGATCCTTCAAATACCGAAACATCGACAAGGACACGCTGCTCTGCATTCATCTTCTTAAAGATGATGTTATTAGTAGATAGCGTAACTACAACCGCAGGAGGCCCTGGCTTGCCATTCTCCGGAGCAGGAATTAAAGTATCAGTATGGGTGACTTTCATTATTCTATGTGTTGTGCTTGAATTCTAGTCGTTATTCCGCCATTTGCACGGATATTTTCGTATGTCAGATCTTTCTCCGTAATTGTCGGGATTGGTTTGCCTGTTACAGAACTTATGAATGTATAAGAAAATTTCCATTTGTTAGTTGCAAACTTGCCGGTAGCAGGTTCGTTCGTCGCGCGATCGTAAATCTGCGGTGAATAAGTGACAGTCTCGCCTGGCTTCACAGCATCGCCTGGAATATTGCGCCCATTCACGATATAAAAGGGATCATGCTCGTCTGTAACTTCGAAAGTTTCAAAATATGTATTACCGTCATGATGTGCTTCTACTCGAAAAATCTCCACGCCCTCGACTGCAGCATTAAAGAATTTTACAGATGCGTTAGAGCTGTTATGTGATATTTCGATAAGTCCTGGCTGATTGGAAATTTTTTTCCATGAGCCATCAACGAGCTGAAAGAATTCGAAGGTGACACCTTCGGTGATAGGCACTCCGGCTGATTGCAAAAAAGCAGAATAGAGAACCCAATCATTGTCATTTGAAAGGATAGCATCGCCAGGACCACTTTCACCCTTTACTGATAGTTCTATATTGTATGAGCTTCCAGCATTAGCTTGTATAGGTATAAGCTGCTGACACGTGAAAGTTTTTCCGGCATACAAGCCTTTAAAGTAGATATATTTATCTGTGTAGTCATCTTTGTTTGCGAGGTTACCAACAATTTTAAGTGCAGGGAACGTTTTGCCATTCATGGCAACAGAAGTTGTCTGAAAGAGACCTACGAATTTACCAGTTGATTTGCCGCCAGAATCGAATTCGATGAGAGCAGCTGAGGATTCAGGATTATTATAATACCATCCGCTGCCCACGCTTTCAGGAACGACAGTTTTGCCAAGACGTGAAGAATAAGCCTGCGGATATAAAGTCGCAGGATGTTTCGTGAAGTCAGTTTCAATGACTTTACCAGCAGCGACATCCCAGTATTGCTGCAATCCATATCCAGGATCAATGATGACGCCCATACGTGGAGATATTGTATCTCCATCCTCGAAGGCGTAAAGGGTTGAAATGTTACTTATTATCATTTTCCAATTATTTTTTTAGCTTCTGCAAGCGAGATTTCGATTACAGAAAAAGCATGAGTGTTAATGTCGATAGGAGCGAGATCTGAAGCATTCACGACGAATCTTCCATCCTTCGCCTCGTGTCTGAAAGATGTGAGATTAAGCATTTCTGCAATCTCACGTGTTATTAAATAGTATTTCATACTTCTATATTTACAGTTGGTGCTTGTATATATATTAGATTCCCTTCCGCATCGCAAAGTTCGCCGCCGTTTTGATCCATCAGAGGGAAATATTCGGTAAGTTCTCTAACTGCATAGCCAAATGAGTGCGAATCTTCAATAAACTCATTCTTATCAACAGAAGCTGTAGTATTGTGCGATATACACCTCATTGTACCGTAGACATCAGGATAATAAATGGATATATCAAAATATCTGCAGGGGTCAGCTATAACGCCCTGCCTGTTGGTTACAGATACATTTACTTCTGCCTTTTTCATTTGACATGAAATATATTTACCCGTTGTGAATTCGAGAGATTCTTCATATTGTCCATACCAGCGTCGGAGGAGGATGCTCTTACTGTAGAACACACCCTGCATATCCTTTACCGTCACTTTGCACCTTATTGTCAGTCTCCCGATAAAGTCCTGAAGCAATCCTATTCCGCGTGTCGAAGCACCATTAGCGTGCCACGGGCAATCGGCAGATATATCCCTCCATACACGGGAATTATCAAGATACTGCCATGTAAAGCTACACAATTCATTAGGCAGGGCTTTGATGCCGTTGTAGGCAGTCGCCATGATATTAATTCTGAAACGATGTTTAAAAGGTGAAAGGTTAACTTTCGAAGGGGAGTCTACTCGGACATATACGTTTTGAGGATTTTCAATCACGCATGAAAGAGTTTTTGACCATTCGAAGTGCTGCACCTGTCTCTCACGACGTCTGGTGTCGATGTAATCGGCAGAGAATGTAATGATGACGATATCATCCATTCCCGTGTTAGCCATATATGTGAGAGCATGATTCTCGGTGTTGATTACATAATCGCCGTAATTGATTTCTGGTTTGCCAGATACAGGCGCACCGGGAAGAGCTTCCGTCTTGACATGGTTGACATATTTGTCCACTGTCCATTTAGCCGATACGAGTTTCCCCGTATAATCGCCATCGGGAAATATTCCGTCAGGATCGGTCACGTAAAGCGAAGGCTTCAGGACATAAGGAGTGACCGTTCTATCCGGCGAGAATTCCTTTTCTATTGTGTTATATTTCTGAACGTACGAGCCTCCGAGCTCTTTCATAGTGAATGAAAAGCTTAATGGCGAGTGCAGAATATAACCAGATTGCTTTTTTAAATCCATAATTTTTAAATTTCAAACATTGCAGAAAGTATCTTTGCGTCGATGCGCACCTCACATTTAAAGCTAAGCGGATGGTTGGTGTCCCATGCCGAAGGTACGTCATCGTTATAGTTTACAGGCAGCGACAGACCGACAGAGCCAGCCTTATGCTTAATGTTCCATGCTTCGTCTCCAGAAGTGTCACTGCTTATTCTCGTCCATGTTATGTTGGCGCGTCCTATTTCCTCTTCCGTAAGCTCCATTTCGCCATGATTCACCTTAGCGATGAGCGTAGTAGCAAAATATTGGTTGGCACGGAAGAAGATACCGTTCGTCGATATGATCTGAATGGCAAAGTCACCGTTGCCGATAAGACATATCCAGTCGGCATTGTTGTATCGTGGTGATTTCCCGACAGTAGCCTGCAGAGCTGCGCACTGCCAGTAGCAGCCGCCCCACCACACACGGTCAGAGAAGTAACCAATTATGTTACCGTTTTTGTCCTTCTCGGCATCATGAATATAGATGCCGTTTAGCGTCCATATACCCTTATCACGCGGAGTGTACTGAGGAATACCGTTATAATCAATCTTGATGAAGTCCTGAACGATAAGGCCACGAGCATATATGTATGGCTGCTTCCTGTCAATGGGTAGGTTCTTCAGGACATCCATTTCTGGCGGACAGCCGAGGAAAGCAGAATAATTTGTGTCGTCAATTATAGGTTTGTCGACACCCTGAAGGAATAAGAATCTTCCATCTACAGAAGAAATGAAGAATATCTGCTGGCGTTCCTTATCTTTCTGATTACCCCAGCGAATAACACATGCAGCCGGAGAAGGCGCAAAGTTTAAGCCACCAGGCACGTCGCCGTCGTCGAACATCGTAATGACACAGGAATTAGATGCAGTGTCAACGGAATCGACGCGCATCCATGATGTACGAAAGGTGCGGTCCCGGTCAAGATTATTGACCGAGCACCGCAGAATGTCATAACGATGAAAAGAGACAAAGTCATTGTCATACTGCTTACGAAATGTAAGCTTATACTGGTTCACACCCGAATGCTCAACTGTTTCGATGATAGCCTTATCAGTGAAATAAGTATCGCCTTCGAGGGCGTTCTGCCTGTTAAAGATGATTTCGTCGAAGATGGCAGAACCTTCGACTTTAATGCTGCCACAGGTGATGCTACCATCTGGATTGAGAGTTATGTTGTCCGATTTGCCGATGACGCATCCGGCTATGAGCTTCAGCAGATAGTCCGTGAAGTCTTCACGATCTCTGCGGAGGAAGGGAGCATCCTCAATGAGGTATGACAGCAGTGCCAGGAAAGCATCTCCTATTCGCGTAGCTGTGTTCTGATGCATACGGCGTTCGTCTCGTATGCCTTCATACATTTCTCTTAGTGCTTTTATCGCTGCTGTCTCACTCATTTTTCAATTTAAAATTACTTGTAATATGTATCACAAATATAGTCAGCGGCAGAGCAAAACAAAAATACTTAAATAGAGCGCAGCACACTATTTTTATTAAACAGTTCGTCCAGGGCAGAGAACATCAGTCCTTGATACGATTCTCCATAAAATTGAGATTCTTTCTCATTTAATCGCTGGATTGAATAAAAATATTTTTTTGCAAACCAATCGCGACGTTTCCTATGCTTGCCATTTTTCCCCATTTCGCCTCTTAAAAATTGCAATCCATTTTCGTCATCCTTGCCAGAATTCCCATGGCGATATCCATTTCCGACACCGGCTGCGACATAAATACCATAAAGGAGGAATTTGTGCTCGATAATTTTTTGCGAACCCTGCATGCAAGAGCCGCCGACGCTTCTAACTAGAGCACCTGTATCATTGATGCGCAGCTGCATAAGCCGGTCATGCCACACGTCAATCATAAAATCACACCATCCCTTTTCAAATTTTGTCAGCTGTTCCTGAGAATATTCCTTCTTACTGTTTCCATTCATCTGTTCTGAATATTAGGTCTGTAGGCTCGTCGACGGGTAGCATGAATACAACACCCGTCGCGCCGTCCATAGAATAAGTGTTCATTTCGCGATATCGGAGTATTTCGGTACGCATGTAACACAGATCTGTGTTATATTTAAAATTCTCCTTATCGAGGACCAGTCTCGTGAGGAACTGACGGAAGATCTCGCGACAAAGATTAAGTTTGTCGTTGCGGTCTTTGGTGTCGTTCCATCTGTGTCTGGCTAGAATGGCAACAGTAAACACACGACGGTTGAACCATCCGCTGCCGTTTGTAACCACCGATGCGTCGATGGTGTCGTCGACGAGGATGAAATTAGACTTTGTCTGATATTCATCCATGATTGGCTCGATAGCCTCTAGCGAGGAACATTCCCCGACATGAAAACCATGCTTTACTGCAAGAAGATTGCAGTTCGCAAGATTCTTAAAATATTGAATTCCGTCAAACATTATATTAAGTGTTATGATATGGTGTTAAGGTAACTATTAAGGACATCGATTTTGAGAAGTTACGGGAATGATATCATCAGTCATCGCCGTTTCCGTCGATGACGCCCCTGTCCTTACAGGATGCAAGTTTTATAGACATTCATTTCTGCTATTTTTCAAGAGTCCATCCGAAACAATCACAGAGTACTGAGAGCTGCCACAGAACGTTCCCGAGTTCTTTCTGCAATTCCATATCTGTTGTATTTAAAATGGTAAGTCATCGTCAACAGCTTGTGCCACTGCACCTATTTTCTGCTGTTTGGCTCTAAGTTCGTGCATATTGCCTATAATCGGAAGGTTCTTCTTCTCTTCATCGGAGAGTCTTTCATACACATCCTTCGGGAAATTCTGTTTGATGCAATGAGTATCGCCATATTTCCCGTCTTTGAGCTCAATGGCTGTAAGGTCGAGATACGTTCCCTTTTCGCCTACGAAAAGATGATTTTCTTCGATAGGGATACAGAGACATCTCTTTGTTGCTGTCTTACCAGTAAGCGTAGTTAGGAATACACCCTTCATCTTTTGGAGGTCCATTTTAATTGTGAAATTTGCCATAATTTAAAATTTTATTTAACTGATTCTTTAAAAAGAGAGCAGGCATCCTGCGAAGGAAGAACGAGGAATTTGCTATTCGGACATTTCATCGCTAGAGGATGTCCGTCGATGGCGAAATGGTTCGGATAGGTCTTTCTTTCCACCCATGAAGCCAGAGCACATTCGACGCATTTATGCTGTTCTTCCGATATTTTTTTAGTTGTTTTCTTACGCATTTTTTCTGTTCCTGTCCATAATACGCTGCATTTCCTTCGCTTCGCGTGATTTAGCGTCGAGTTCGGTGAGCGCACGCCAACAGTCCATGTGCAGCACCTCTTTTTCCTTAGTAATATCGCCACCCGTCAGGGCGCGTATCTGGGCATTAATGCTGTCAATGACATTGAATTCCGAGCTGTCAGATTTGGCAGCCGGTCTGAAAAGATTATGGAAAGCCTCTCTCAGAGCAGGCTTGATTACGAAAGCATACCACAGGAATGTGGAGAGCAGCTCCGCATCGTTCGGTCTGATATCATCGGCCATCGAACCATCATCCTTTCTGTAAAGGATAGACAGCAGTCTTTTAAGAGCTACGCTGTTGTTGCTGATAAGATATCCATTAAATGCTTTCTCTGCGTTAAGGTAGTCGATAAATGCGATACCGTGCAGATACATATCGACGGCTTTCAGTCCGCAGACGCTGTCGACTCGCGTGTTCATGTTTTCATACGAGTCGATGAAATCGAAGTTCTGCACAGCTGCCGTGACAAGTACCGAAGGCATGTAGAAAATACGTTTTTTGTCTTCGCCCTTCGGCTTATACATGAATTTCCATCCATCAGAAGAACGCCCCATGACCGTGAGACCACAGGTACGAACAAAGAGATAAGTTTTAATCCGTTCGTGATCGTTTGGGAACAGAACGAGCAGTCCAACGAGATATTTCAGTTGATCCTGCGTCAGTTCTGCCCATGATGAAGGAGCGTAGAGACGAACATCATCCGACGAAGAAATATCCTTTTTTGTCTTTCGAATTTTTAAACCCTTCATAGTGGTTAGCTTTATATTCGTTAGATTTCATATATATCTTGAATGTTTCGGGATTGCTTTCTATGAAAGACAGCACACTTCTCTTCTTGTCTTCAAGAACAGGAGAGTTCCAGTACATCAGCATGGTGTATTCGCGAATCATCCTTGCAGCATCACAGTAAACGACATCAGAACTCTTGTTACGGATAGCATTCATAATGTCATCCATCTGCTCGTTACCTATCATCTTACGCATGACTACGTCAGATTCGATTATTATCTGCTCCATTTTCCTATACTGGTCGAAATCTTCTTTCGTTCCATAACCATTAACGAACAGAACAGAATAGAACGGAGTTCTGATATTATTTTTAGCCTGTTCCGTGCTGCCCCATCCCTTTATGCCGCGACAGATATCGAGAAGAGTTCCATAAGCCGTTTCCCTTTCGAAAATGAGAGAATCTTCAAGGGCATCGACACGCGCCTTGCTAGCCGGCGATGTAGTGTTGTTCGCCACCACTCCGAAACCTGTAGGAGTGAGAACGAGGTCGAGCTGTTTCAGTGAATGAATGAAGGCGTCGAGACATATATATGTTTTCACAGTTGAGACAAGAGTCGCTCCGCCCTTGTCTACAGCTTCAGCACCCATATTGCCAAGGATATTTCCCTCGCAGTGTGATGTGGATTTTTTGATGGCAGCATCCATCTTCTCAAAAACTTCTACCTGCGCACTGGTCGCTACGCTGACGGCTCTCTCAAAATCTTCTTTAGTTATTGTGATGTTCATCTTCATTACCGTTGTTAATACTTACAGTTTTCTGTGATTTATTTTCGTCGAGTGTCGTGAGCTGTATAACAGGCACGTCGACGGTGTATTTATCTGACCATCGGTTAAAGTGTAAAACGAGATGGTAGGGTTTGAGCATGATGTCATGCGTAGGGTTCTCAAGGGCCTGTTTAAGATTGAACAGCTCTCGCTTGTCCGATCCCGAATTATTCATCTGCGATTTTCCCGGAGTCGCACCGATGAGATTAGGATGAACACCGAGCGCAAAGCATATTGCATTAGATGCTTCCTGCATGTCGTCTGCCCAGTCGCCACCTTCCTTTTTGCCACCTTCGTTAATATTCGTTATGCGTACCATCCGATTTTCCTTTCCGTTAGGATCTATGTAATAGTTACTGATAATAGCTTTTCCAGCATTTTCAGGACCGCAGACAAAGTCTATCAGGTTTTGCCGTTCCTCGGCGATGCGGGCCTTTCGCTTTTCGGGATCCAGAATATTTTCATAGTTGCAGACATTATCCCAGTAATCTTCATGTACTTCGATTTGCACACGAGGAGCAGAAGTGTTCTTTATCATAAATTTCTTTCCGATACCTATGAGTTTGTAGATATCGTACCAGTCATCGCGAAATATAGACATGTAGTAAGGGATTGGATAATATCTACATCCAGGTGTCGGCATACGGCACAGCACAGCGAACTTGTAGCACTTGCCTGCAGTAGCCTCCTTCTTGCCAGTACGTGGATTTTCTTTTTTCCCGAGACGGATAAGAAGATCACCGAGGGGATCGACAATATTTAGTAAAGGAATGGCAACAGCCTTCTCAGGCACTCTTCCATCTCGGAAGTCTCCGTAAAAGACATGCTCAATCACTCCATTATTCTTCTTTTTCTCAAGACGACAGCGCGTAACATCGAGATGTCGGAGCTGCACGATTTGATCCTGGTTGCGGTTCAGTATAATTTCAGTAACAGTAAAGAAGAAATACTTCATGTCCGTTGCATCCTCCATGAACATTTCGTGTAGAGAATTCGCGAGGCAGAAGTCACGTATTTCTGGATCATCGGTATCATTTTTCGTCTTACGATCAATTATACGGATGCCCTTGCCGTAACAGGCGAGGATATCGAAAGCAAGACCTTGCGATGTGACCATGTTCTCAGCGATCATCTTCCTAATGGTAAGCGGAAGATTGTCATCGCTGCCGAATGGGATATATTGGTACGTCTTCTTGCCTATTTTAATGTCGAGGGGCTGGAAATCATCCTCATCGTCTATGCCGTCGAATATCTCCGAGCTGTCTCCATCGTACTGTTTAGAAACGGCACTGTCAGAAAAGTCTATGTCGGAAATTGCAGAAGGCTGTATTCTGTACTTTTCCACCTTACCTTCCTTGCCTACCTGTACGAGACTATATTTTCTTTTACTCATAATATATTACCAGATTACTTTTTTGTCCATAAACTCGCAGATAAGAGCCTCGCTCACTCTGCGGTACTTATATTTCTTATTCTCTGCAAGAGGATCAAGAGTGATGTACGTCCCTGTCCTTGAATGGCTTGTGACATACACATGGTCGTAAGCCTTTATCATACCCCTTTCTGGATCGTCATCACCATTGCCCACTTTCCATGCCTTAAAACTGACCGTTGAGTTGTTCATCAGGGCAGCGTTCATGATCTTCAGCACTTCGCTGATATGGATTACTTTATCTTTCATAAAATTAATTGAATGTAAAATCAAAGGTGTTGTCAAAAACTCTGCCCCCCCTTCCAGTCTGCAGCACGTTTTGGTTACGCAATGCGTAACGATAAGTGAACGTAAACCTCGGCAGTTCATCATGGTCATTAGTGATGGATGTGTCCTGAGCAGTAATGACTATTCTTCTTCCGACGGAAGGTTTTCCATTCAGAAAGTTGACGATGTAAATTTCATCAGAGCGGAAAAGGTCAGTTATCCAATCTGCCATAGGGAAGGTCAAAACGCCAGTATCAGCGTCGAAATTTCTTATTTCATCAATGCTGTAATCGCGCAAAAGTCCGTTAACATACGTGCTCGCGCGTTTGAAGTCAGACGCTGCGCGATGCGTGCCCGTGCAGTAAACGAGCTCCTGGCATCCGAATGAGTTAGTAAAAAGCAGTATCGGAGCTGCATCCGGCGAAGGGTTAATAACATTAAAGAGCTGCTGCCTTCCGCCAGCGGTTACCGTATATGCAAGCAGAGTCTTCCCATTCGCAACATACTGCTCTGGTGACACGTCGATGGTGCTGTAGCTGTTATTGCCTCCAATTTTCTGAGGCGTGAACGAAGCAGAAGATCCATCATCATACTTTGCGCTGACAGAAGCTTCTTCGGCAGAGTCATAGTGTAGAAATTCAAGCCTTCCGACAGCTGTGTCCTTTGTGCCCAAGAGGCGTGATAAAAAATGATTTTCGCAGAAGGTCTTTGCATCTTCACTTACATCAGCGGTTGAGTAAATAACTGCCGTTGTAAGCGAAGCTTTAGAAATGTCTGTGACATTTTCCTTCCCCAAATCGTCGACGCTGAGAGTCTGTTCTACCAAATTGACGTTAAGCGTGGCAACAAGTGAACGACGAGCGAAGGGCATCACGAGATTTGAGAGCTCACGCATAGCTATATGTTTATTGCTATCGGGATATAAGCTCTGCTCGTAAATGATGCTGTTCGCAAAGGACATCACGACATAGACTCGCGAGCAATCAGAAGAGAGCTCGACGTCTGGGATTTGCGTTGCAAAGACTTTCTGCGGGAATGACGTATAAATGTTCATTAGTTTTTCTTATTTATTCCAAATTTAGCCCAAAAAGGAAGAATATAAAAATACGGCAGTTATTCTTGCGAATAGCTGCCGACAGATTAACTTAAATAATTTTGAAAGCAATAATTCTTTCTATGACTCATTTCCGTAAACAAAACGTCATATATGTATTATGCTGCAAATATACGTTATGAAGTTGTAAAAAAAAATACGGCAGAAGCCTTGAAACTTCAGCCGTATTAATACTGATTAAGATTATTCTATAGTATCGCCCACTTCGCGATAAATTTTCCATTTAAGGCAGCCACCCTGTGCTCCTAATCGATATCCTTTTTTATACAGATAGTCAAATACTGTCTTCTGAGGCAGCTCAAGCATATCATTAAGCTCGTCAACTATATCTAACGTCGTTTTTCTTTCGAGGATGTAAGATCTTCCGTGGCTATCTTTTCCCTCAGAGTTATGACGGTTTTCGAAATAAGAATCGAGCAGCCTGATTTGGTTTTTAACATCCTGCAGCATTTTTCTATCTTCATTATTTATTTGTTCCATTTTTATTAGTCTTATTGTATAATTTATAATTAACACCAAGCGCATAAACGAGATTGTTAGCTCTGAAATTCTCCATGATGTCATCGATGAATGAAGTATTGACATCTTCCGTCAGCTCGACGAGAACAGTTGTATAATATAAAGCTCCATCTTCCTTATAGAAGAGTCTCCAGATGTAATTTTCTTCATCATCACTCTTCGAAAATTCTATCTTATGGACATCGACATTTTCAATCATAGATATGAGCATCATTGCAAGTGTGGCGAGATCAGCAGTATCGACAATCTGCCCATTGATTGAATCTTCAATACCATTCGCTATTACACGGATGTCGTCTGTCGAAAATTCATCTATAGTGCTTTTCACAATAAGTTTATAATGCTTTCTCATGATTCAGTCCTTTCTAAAAAATGATTTGTCAATATTCGATGCTTCCATTGCAGATTTATAGCCGGCAATGTAGGCATCGCGAATAGCCCTTTCGGCTGCATATCTTAATTCGTTTGCAGGTCGGAAGAACAAACGCCTCGTTTCTTCTGCTGCAAGAATTTCGGCAGCGTTCTTCATAGCATCCCTACACATTGCCTTCACTCTCCTTTCTGCCATTTAGGTAACGAATGAACGGCGCTGCTGCTGTAACGCAGATCATCGCCAATATTAGCGAATGTTCTGCAACGAATGCAGCCACAACCATAAGCGTAGCGATTAAATTTACGATGATTACCGTCATTCGTGACACCTCAAAATCACTGATGGCTGAGAAAAACTCACTCTTACCATTCAAGTAAGACTTTAACACTGATGTACCTTTTACAACATTCAGACTTTCTGAAGTTGTACGCATGGTGGTACTGCGTGAAGAATTTGTTACGTTCATTTTAGATTGACTTTGCGTTATAGACAGAAAAACGGCTGCCATTCCCCGTTTGCAAAGTCAATCTAACTACGTCAGTAGAAAAATCGTTAGGGACGACAGCCGTATAAGCCAAACGAAGCAAACATGCTTCATGTGAGTTCCTCTATGTAATGTAATTTTTACGAGTTCACTTCTCGCTAACGTATGTTAGATTAACTTTGCACTGCAAATATACAAATTAATCTGCATCCGACAAACATTTTATTGAAATTTAAAAAAATATTTTTCAAAAGTGGCTGAAAGGTGTAATAACAAAAAAATGCCAATCAGCCACAGAGCTTATGAAGTTTCTGCAAATATATAATAAAAAAACTTACAGTGCAAGTGTTTTGTTGCATTAATGCAACAAATCTCTTGCCAGTTATCTTATTTCCGTTGTCTACCACCACAGAAAGCGAAACCTAGAACGTCCAGAATTATAAGCAGCCCTAGTTATCATCTTTTCAATTTCCTTCTTTACACAAGGTTCACCACGTTCACCCATCGTCCTTAGTTCTATTGCGACCATTTCCTGACTATTAAGAAGGCTTTCGGCTATTTTAAATACGCAATAACCACATCTGAATTCAGATTCAATACATGCAGTAATCTGATAAGGATAATATTCGACATCATTCAGCTTGTAAATTATTTCAGAACTATCCTCATGTATCTTCTTAAATTTAAGATTTTGCAGAATCTTCTCAATTCCAAATTTATCTAATAAGAGTTTATTCATGGATAAGAGCCTCCCATCGTTTACGGTATTCTATATAATTTTTTCTGACATTCTCAGATATCTGCTCAGCCAATTCAACTGGCAACTTCAATTTATTACAGATGCAATCTGAAAGTTTTTTTATCTCGTCTTCGAGCTGTTCTTTACTCTCAGAATAAGGGACACTGTGAACTTCAAAATTAATCTTCTTATATTTATCTGGTATCAGATCTTCTGAACCATATATTTTTTTACGGAACTCTAGAATTCGATAAGAGCCTGATAAGGATGACTGATGCACGACACAAGAAGGACAATAGTCGAAAAGCTTACCATCTTTTTCAATACGGAGAGGTTTGAAAAAGATTTCTTCGCCATGGTAAATACTAACGTATATCATACACATCTCTAATAAGAGATTCAGCTGATTCTCTTGTTAAAGATTCAGCAGATTCTGCTGAATCAATAAATGTTGCACGCAACTTATCTAAAATACACTTGAAATATGTTTCTTCTAGAAGGCATAAAGCTTCAATCGAGCCTGTCCATTCATACTTTACGGTCTCCCCAGAATCAAATATTTGTATTCTGCATTCATGTTCTTTGTAATTAACGACTATTTTGAAATAGAACGGAGACTCATTTCTCCTACATAGCCATACGTCGTATGTGTATTGTTTGTGAATAGGCTTGAAACCATACTTAGCAAATAATACTGCGAGGATATTACCATAGTGCATTTTGCTATATTCGATATTTCTCTCTAAACTCATTCTTTCAATTATTTATGCTACAAAGATAGCAATTAACAAAATAAAAAGCAAAACATTTTAGCAGTAACACGAAAAAGATATATTCCCCAATAAAAAAGCCCCGAATAAATCGGGGCATTGTTGATAAAAGATTTAAATGCTGTTAGAATGTTGCAGCATTCAATTCCGAAGTTATTTGAGATAAACATTCAGACAATCTGTTGTATATTGTTTCACCGGCTTTCTTACTGCCGGCAGCATACTGGCGGAGCAGAGAGGGATTGATTCCGCTTCTGCGAGCGATTTCGTTCACATTGAGGAAGGAGAAAAATTCAAAAAAACTTTGAACATCGTACTTATATTCAAATTCGACAGCATCTGTTTCAACACCATCTGCATCATTCATTTCTTTAACTTCCTTATAACATTCTGCTAAATCTTTCTTAGCGTCGGCGACAGTATTCCCGACAGCATTCAGAAAAGTTCCATTCAAATCTTCTTCAGAGCGGCACCAGAATGTATTGTCCGGATTCTTATTCACGATAATTGTTAATTTTCTCATTTCAGTAATCTTTAAAATAAAAATATCAGTAGTGATCTTTTAGTATATTTCTTTGAAGAGCATTGCTCGGATTTATTCTCCGAGTAATGCTTTAAGGATTGATTTTGCAGTGCCAGTATGAAGTTCTTGACTTCCATGTCGCGGTATCGCCGATTTCTTTTTTGTCTTAGGGCTGTACCACATGTCGTGTCTGCCACCATGGCTTACTACGTAGCATCCTGCTTCCTTCAGCCTCTTGATTAGTTCATTTGTTTTCATATCTTTATCTCTTATCAACAATGCAAAGGTAGCCAAAAAGCTACAAACTACCAAATATTTTGGCAATTATTTTTAGAAAAAATGAAAAAAAGTATTGGAAATGACGCGGAATGGATATTCGTGGGCATGATTAAAGCATGTCCGCAGCCATTGGAGCGTTACCTATTGATACACAGCGGATTTCGGAGAAGTGAAACAATCCGAAATCCGCTGTGCTGCGACGGCAGCCCCCACCGCCCTACGCCAAAATCGCAATTAACTCCGTTACGTTTAGCGGAATATGTAGAGCCATGTATGCAAATCGCACACAATCACCACAGCGAGCAATCAACCGCCCACGTCGGCGGTATTCTGCAATCATGCTGCTAATCAACTGCCAATAAGGTAACAGACATCCATTAGCGGCAAGTCTGAGCAAAGAAATAGCCACAGGCATTTGCCCGTGGCCATTGGGAAAAGAGTACATATCAACCTACAATACCGAGCCTGTCAAGAATCATCCTTGCAGCCTTTTCAACATCTGTCATAACTGTGAATATAAATGTAGGCTCCTCGGACAATGTCTTTATCCAGC
This sequence comes from Prevotella sp., assembly GCA_020026195.1. GTDB lineage: Bacteria > Bacteroidota > Bacteroidia > Bacteroidales > Bacteroidaceae > Prevotella. The sequence continues at coordinate 18,100 of JAHHQW010000020.1, read as the reverse complement.
TGTCAAGATATGCAGCATTGTTATCAATTACCTTCGAATGAAAACCTAGCTCACATCCTACACGTGCAGCTCCGAGTTCAGCAACAAGTTCTTCTTTCGCATACTTTTTCGTACCAAACTTCGAGCCCTGCTCTCGATTGAGGCGACTTTCAATACCAGTCGAATGAATCATCTCGTGCAGCAACGTTGAATAAAATTCCTGACCATCCGTGTAAATGTCGAGGCGTTTGCGGTGTTTTTTAAACTGTGTCTTCATCGGAACTATAATGAAATCTCCTGTCGGCTGGTAAAATGCACTGTCGGAAGGTTTGTCATAACGGATAGGACATACCCAGTTCTGCTGCTCCAACAATGAATCAATCTTGCTGTTAGCGTACATGCCCTTACTATCCGTAATGTCTTCAACGACGAAGTTCTTAATCAGCTCCTGATATTTCTCCGGATGCTTTTCGGCGATGTTAGTCTGCTGGATGTTGAAAACATTGTAAGATTTCAAGAACGGAATGCGTTTGCATTTCTCCCTTTCAGGGCGATCCATACTGGTGTATGTTTTGTAATCGAGCTTTTTCCCGTCCTTATCATATACCATGAAGTCCCAGAAAATAATAGGCATGCTGCAGGCACCTTTATTTATGTGTGCGCCAATCCTGTTGGCTTGTTTGAGTGTACAATATATCGGATATTCAAATCCCTGCATACAGCAGTCAAGCATAAGTAACGGTACGTTACATCCCTTGTAGTTCCTACCTTCAAGATTCATTGGGCTTCCGCCCTTGGTTACTCCAAACCATCCTTTTTCCCAGTTAGACTCTTTCATCTGATTCATACGTTCAATCATCATGTGCGAGAAGCGATTTAAAACCTGTTCGTTGTGTTCTGTAAGTTTCATAATTACAAATATTTAGAGTGTTAAACTTAAATTATTTCATTAACCCATGCATGCTACGTCAATGTATGAAATGTTTATCATGCTGTCGTTAGCGCGATTTTCTGCTATTGCGCAAGCTTCTGCGTAAGAGTCTGCCTCGACTTCGAATGACATCTGCTCATCGTCTTCCCCGTAAACTGTAGCCTGGTAGATAAGCGAACTCGTCGCGATGTAGCACTTGTGATTTCTTTTACCACTTGTTAACTCTGATGAAATAAATGAAGCGTTCATATTTTTTTATTTTAAATTGTTTTTTTTACTTTCAAAGAGGTGCTCTGCACTTCCTTCATTTTTTACATTGCGATAAAGACGAGTGACAGGAAGATGTTCACGGCAAGAGAACTCATAAAAATTTTACCATAGGCTTGCAATTATTTTTGCTTGAGTGCAGCGTCAAAAAAAATTGTAAAAATTTTATAGAGAAGCCGGAGGCGTGCCCTTGCCAGCATCGGTCACCGTAAATTTGCAGTGGAAAAAAGTAGAAGTGCAAAGTTGCCACCCTTAAAAAAACATATTAAAAGAACATGGCACGCTGCATATCAGAGTTAATATGTGAAAGTAAAAGAGACGAGTGTGTAAGAGTGTGATAGAGTTGCCTAGCACGTAAAAGCACAGGGATATGACGTGCAGAGTCACCAGAAGTGCAGACTATAAGCAGAAACGCAACAGCTGTAAATCGCAGACAGCATGATATAAGACATTGAAATAAAAGAAAGGTATGCACGGCGTAATGAATACAAGATGCTAACACTCATTTCCAAAAGATGAAACTCAAGACACAATACCTTTGCAGTAAAGCTTCGCTGATGATGATCGCATGAACGAGATGACAAAAAATTATGGGAAAAGGATGTTACGACCTATTAGAAATGTCCACCCCTCGCACGGGGAGGTCGGCAAACGGCAGATATTTATATTGTCGTGCGGCTCCCAGTCTCGCGAGGGGTGGACATAAGCGCAGCGCGAGCGCGGTGTTTCGGAGGGCGGACCATGATCCATGCGGGTAGGAAAGAGGCAGTATGAACATGCTGCCTTATGAAGGCTGTATGCAAGGATAAAGAAATACCCGACCTATCATATAATGACAAGCCTGGTTAGCGCATTAAGAATAAATAAAGTGTGCTACTTTGGATAATAATTCGGGACTGCATCATGTCCTGTAAAGACGGGAAAAAGCTCGACACCTATACAGAGAGTATCAAATGCATCGGAGAAGTCCGTTCTGTTCTCAAAAACATCTTCCTCTGTTTCAACATCTTTCTCGCCAGACTTGTCTTTCTTCCCATTATAGACAGCAGCCGATTCAATGGAGATGATAAGATTTTCATTGTTATCACGGTTAATAAGGACCATATAGTTACGCATACCCTTAAACATTTCATTGATTAGAGCAGCCTTTTCTATGTGTCCCATTGGTTTACCTATATATTTCCGAGTGACATTCCAGCCACGCTTCCTAAACTGTGTTTCGATGATGACATAAGGAATCGCCCTTTTTACACCGGTCAGATTATATTTGAACGTTGCGTCGAAGTAAAAGACTACTCTTTTATTTCGATGGTATTGATAGTAATCGCAGAAATCGTCAACGAGCTCTGGAAGTTTGCGGTCGTACTTTACAAAAAAACTTTTGAGGACTCGGAGCTTTCCGTTCTTCGGCTGTCCAGCTACGAGACAGTTGAACAACAGGTTTGCATCGAAGGCAATACATATCGGCTGGGCAGCATCCAGATCATTGTCGAGCCTACAGTCATCTTTAATCTTATCAGTACCGACGTGCTCAAGGATAAGTCTTGAGGTATTAGGCGCGGTATATAAGTTGACATCTTCGTCCATACCGCCGTAGAAGCCATCGCGGCGTACTCTTTGCTTGCGATTAAGGACTGCCGTGTTGAATGTCTGCGATGAAAGTTCCCTCTTCATCCTTCGGACATAGTCTTCCGTTAAAATATCAATGTTTTCAAGGCTTGAAAATTCACAGTATAACAGGCAGTCACGACGTAACTGCAAAAGCATCCGTGTCCATTTCTCGAGTTCATCTCGATAATAGAATTTCTTTTCTGGTTGCTGCTCAATTTCTTTGTTAATGTGATTGATCTTACGCACCACGAACCATAATGTACTGACTATATCCGTATCCATTTCATCTTCATATGACAAGAACCAGCTACCTTTTTTGGTTACAGGCATATCGGAAGTGATAGTCATACCGTGATGCATAAAAAATTTCCCGAAATACATTTCGTTACCACGGTTGGCAGGAAAGGTTTCGTTGCGCAGCTGCTCGGGGTTGATGAATTTTGCTTCATCGACGATGACATAGTCAAGTGACATTGAATTTGACGTCCCTAGGCGGTCCTGCGATATAATGTTGCAGACACTACCGTTATAGAAAGAAATCGTATTCTCCCAATTAGCCGGAGTGAACAGAGGGTTCTTCCAGTGAAGAGCCTTCCATGGTTTCTTTCCGACAATGTAGTGAACGTCCCGATGATATCCCCATTTTTCAAGATGCACGAACAGCGAAGGAAGTATATTCGTCATGACACGCTTGACCGAAGGTCCTACGAATCCGCCCGTAGAGCCAGGCATACCCTGATATCCTGTAGTCAGTCGTGCAGCCTGCACAGCACCTTTTCCGAAACCTCGTCCGCAGACAGCAATAAGGTCGTGCGGATTCATGGCAATCATGAACTGCTGTGCTTCGTTGAAATACTGTTTATTCGTTGTTATCATCTTCTTTAACTTCTTCGAAATCGGCATCTTCCACCTTCATGTCAGGAGTAATACCGTACTTTTTAAGCATATTTTCGATTGCTGAGCGCGGAGTTTTTTTCTTACCCGGAATAACGATGCCGATATCAGACGACATTTTGAATTCATTCGGCACGATCTTCTCGAAGTCTAATTCGATGGGGTCGGGCTTGTCAGTCTGATTATTAAGTATATAGTCTTTAACCAAAGATGCGACACTGCGGAAATCTCCGGCACGCTTAGCTGCCTTGATAGCTTCTTCGATAATGTTGTTTATCTTCCAGCGGTAAAACTGCTTGGTAGATGTTTCGTTCTCGCCGAGCAGGAGACGAACGAGTCTGATATCCTGGTACGCCTGCGTACGTTTGATACCGAACATCTGTTCTTCAAACTCTACCATCTCCGTCATATTCTTAGTGGGGAATTGCAGCCAGTAATCGTATATGCCCTTGACACGCTTCAGTCTCTGAACAAAGTTTTCAGGAAGATGAGCATCTTCCATCTCCTTCGTTCCGAGCATCGGCAGCCATTTGGCGAATTCATCGAGGTCAAGATTATTATTCATTAGTCCGATAAGTCATTAATCATTTCACGCATAGAAGTAAAACATCCGTGAATAGCATCTGGGCTGCCAGTTTCCGCAAGCTCGATGTTAGTTTCTCTAATTTTATTTGCAGTACCGGCCATGCCTCTAAGGAAAGCCTTGCGTGCAGCAGAGGAATGGCGGTTAAGTGCGAGCTTAAGCCCGTCCTCGTTCAAGTCGAGAAGGGCAGCCATCTGAGATGGCGGTACTAGTTTTGCTGCAAGTTCTTCAATCTTGCTGCATATCTCTTCATTTATCTCCATTTTTGTTAATCTTATGAGATTTTTCAATCATTTTGCCAATATCAGCATAGATGTTGTCATAAATAGAAGTATCAGTTGTAACGAAAGTACATTCAATTCGTCCGCCATAGGTATTGTTCTGGGAACTTATGACAGATACCTTCATATCGTCAGTAGCTATCAAAACGACCTTCGAGTGATTTTCTGCGAGAAAAACATTTTCGAAGCAGGAAGAAAGGAGAGCATTAAGCCTCATAGTTTTCTGTGATGCTTTAAGATCTGCTACCATGGTAGCAGAACGTATAAGTTTTTTCTTACGCAAATTGAAAAAACCTGAAAGGAATTCAATCGAAGTCGAGAATGTAGTTACGATGACGTCTGCCGGTCCTGTCTGAGCGAGAATCCAGCCTATTAGGCCGAGAGTGTGAATACCTCGACCTAAATAGACCTGACTATATCTCTCATTGAGAGGAAGAAATTTTTCTTCTGGTTTCATTATAAAATAAATTCGTTATCTGTCAGCCATGTCTGCATATCTTCTGAGAATTCTGCATTATTGGCTGTAAGGACATCAATGCGCTGCTGTATCTTGGCACGGAGTTTCTTTTCTGCATCGGCATCACCGGAAGCAGTAAGTTCGTCAAACTTCGGTCTGTACTTTGAGATATAACTGCGTGCAGCAGATATTTTCTTTGCGTCCGTCACTGCATCTGATTCAGCAGTAGCCGTAGCAGGATTGTAAGAATCATACTTATTCATATCGTTCTTGTACTGGGTGTACAGTTCTGACAAAATCTTGAGGTGTTCGTATCTGTCACACGAATCTTCAATTTCTTGACAAGTGTAGAAAAGTTCCTTCATCTTCTTCCATCTCTCGCAGTTGTTGTCCCACAGAGCTTTGATATCGTCGGGCAGTTCATCATGATCCGCGCGAATACCAAGTTTTGAGGCGGGTACTCCAGGAATGTCGTTGCCTTTCGCATCAGTTACTGTCACGTCATCAGATGTGTCGACAAGATTCTGCACTTTAGGCATAAGCTCCGCATCAAGGCGATGGACGTCAGACAATGTCATGCCATCTAGTCGATAAGTAAGATGCTTGTTAAGCTCATACTTGAGTTTCTCAAGGTGTCGCTGCGGCCTTACCATTAATTGCTGATTGAAGAATCTATACCTGTTCTGTGAAATCCTAACCAAAATCATTCCAGCATTTCGGATGTCATCGTCGGTAGGCTTCTCAATATTTAAGAAAGCTACTATCTCTTTTGTTAATTTTTCATCTATCATAATATTTTAGGAATTTAAAAAAGGGAAGCAGGAGCATCTCTGCTGCCACCTCCCTGTCATCTATCGTTAATTAAAAAGAATACTTATGGTAACGGGGCGACAACAACATTGCCGTCCTTTCCACTGATATCCCCATCATTTGTTTCAATCTTACCAGGATAGAAAGGTGCAGGGATTTCATCAGTTACCGTAATTGTGAGAGTTGTCTGGTTAGCGTCTTCAGTTTTCTTGCCTGTACCAAGATTCGGCTTCACGTCAACTAGGAACATATCGTTGCCGATAAGGCGGAACTTACCATTTCGCTGGGGTACAAGAAATACTACATCGTCGTTATTCATTTGGGCGGCAAGACCTGTAGCTTCTTCTTCAGTGCCGGGGACTATGAGAGTTACAGTATTATTGAAGCACTTGCTTCCATAACTGCCTACTGACTCTGAAGATATTTCGTTCTCGTCAGGCACGAGATCGATTTTATTCCACTTTTTATCCGCTACCAAAACAAAGTCGCCATCGAGCGTAGCAATTTCAGCGAGCGTTGTAGCCTGAGAGCCTTTGCGTGTAGGCCATTTTACGATATTCCTCTTACGAATAAAATATCCGTAGGGGCGAAGCCCAGGATATGTTCTTGAGCCTCGACAGAAATCTACATCCTTGTAGATATCCTGCTCATTTGTACATGGTTTAGTTTGTGCTGCCATATTCATATTTTTAAAATTTTAGACACCCACCTTTGCGTAAAGTAAACGTTCTTTATTAATACTTTCAAACTGGCAACCAAAAAACATCGAAGCGACGAAATCAAGCAGCCAGTGAGAAGAGAGAGAGTCCTTAACTTCAAATTTAACGCCAGTACCAGATGTTGCACAACCGACAAGAAGATTCTTTTTTTCGGTAACGATAATTACATCATCGGGCATGTTTACAAGAGGTACTATAGCGCATCGGTTGTTAGAACCTTCGATGAAGGTTTTCTTAAATTCATGGTTGTAAGGCAAAGAGCCGAAAGATTGGCGATAATCACGGTTGTAAGCAGTAGCTATCCTAGGAGAGCAGAGCATATTTGTATTTGTGCCCTGAAGCTTCGAGTTCATAGCATCGTAAACTGCTTCTAACTTATCCACAGCGTTAACGGCAGTGATCGATTCTTTCAGATCGAAGAAATTACCCTTTTCTGCAGAAATGTTACCAGCTGTCTTTTCATTATTTGCGATGGTGACAAAGCCATCGAAAAGGTCGTGTGTGGTACTGCCTTCTGGATTACGTACTGCGCTGAATACTTCGTCAAAGATATGCTCACCAAGTTTGCCAAAAAGATATGTCCAGACTTTCTTGGTTATGGGTACACCCTTCAGAGCTTCGCCTTGCACGATGTCAGATCCGTAGATACTTGACAGTACAGAATTAGGATTAAAGCCATGAACAGCATTGCCTAAGTAAGTTTCAAGCGTTCTGCCAGCGATTTTAACATCTTCATCTGTACGACGATCTACTTTGAACGGTGCGAGCTGCATATCTCCTTTCAATTCGCCCACAGTTTCTTTATATCTGACGCCAGGTCTTAAAGTCACGTATGGAAGAATTTGTGCGAGAGCGTATACAGGCATTTCTATCAGGTCTTTGCGAAATTTATGAAAAGACTCATTAAGTTCTTGCGGTGTTATATTAACATCACCCTGTGTATTTGCCATAATTGTTAATTGTTAATAGCGTTAAACAATTTGATATTAGCTGCTCTGTCAACGACCTCATCCTCTTCTTTGAGTTCGTCGGGGTCTTCACCAGGTGCAGCTTTAAGATTCTTAATCTGACCTTTGAGGTCAGCAATTGAAGAGTTTGCAGTGTCGAGCTGTTTCTGCACATTCTCCTTTGCAGTATTCGCATCAGTGAGGCTTTTTTCCAGCTCGGCAAGGCGATCCTCAATTTTCTGCATGTCGGAAACATTTACGTTAACAACATCTTCTGTACCTTCAAGCGCATCGGTGGCGATGAGTGCACAGACATTTTTGAAAACTTTCTTCATTTTAGTAGTTGTAGAATTGTTTGATTTGATAAATTCCTTTACGGCGTTAATAATTTTGTGCATGAATCCTTCAGTAGGATTTCCATTCGCATCAGCCACAGCACTATCAGGAAGTGCTGGCAGGCCGTAATGATTACACATAGAGTTAGTAAACTGGTTGCGCATTTCGTTGGAAGTCTTTTCAGCATCCTTATCGATTCTGATGCTGTCAACCAGTCCGAGTTCGAGGGCATCATTGGCTGTGAGCCATTTGCCTTCGTTCATTTTCTGTTTGATGATATCTGCTGACTGACCGCTACGCTCCACGTAAATATCGGTGATAACGTCATCAATAGTTTTTAGATCGTCGCGTGTCTTCTGAATTTCTTTGAGGATATCATCAATTTTTTCTTTGTTCACGCTTGTCCAGTAGTCAATAACCATTGAGGCATTGTGTATAAGCATGAGAGAGCTGCTGACGATATCGATAGTCTTTGCGCCCATGGCTATAATTGTCGCTGCTGATGCTGTCATACCAATAATATGAGCATGAACCTTGCCGTGATCCTTAAAAGCTTGATAGATTTCAAGGCCAGCATCCACATAGCCGCCAGGAGAGCAGATAGCGATGTCAACATCTTCATCTTTATGTTTAGAGAGATATGAGGTAACGTCTGAAGGAGCTACACCCCACCAGCCACCTATATCGCCTCTGATAGAAAAGTTGTATTCCATTCTCTTTGATTTTTGTTAAAAACAAAGTTAGGAGAATGGAATACTAAAATAAAATACTGGTAATTAACGGATATAGGCAATTTCCGATGTAGAATGATAGGTTACAGTGTACTGAACTAATTCGCTATTGCCATTTGACGCAGTCAGCTGCTGTGACGTTTCCGCAACGGGGAAAGGTCTTTCGTTCGTACCTATAAGGATGTCCGAACCATCGGACAGAGAAACGAGATAAGCGAAAACGCCATTTTTCACATTTTCATTAAATGTACGAAAAACAAGTTTTTGCGTGTAAATGGTTATTTTTTTTTCTATTTTAGAAGAAATAGACAGCGAAGCAGGCACTTCGATAGGAATTTTTTCCCAATTCGGAGCAGAATTAAAAATAACCCGAGAACCATTCTTTACCATTGGTGGTAAATTGTTGACCGGAATACGCGCTAAGCGTATAACTTTCTTAAGTTTCATAGGCTAAAATTATTTGTTGATTTATTATAAATTTTTGTTCGCATCTGTTCGGCAGTGTTTGTAAATGCTTGCATGTGGTTAAAAAACGCCTGCAAGTAGGAACGATTTTCGAAGAAAAAAAGCATTTTTTATTCTCTATCGTAAGATTTCGTATGTTTTCTCATGTCTATGCCTTTTTTGAGATATGAATCGCGAATGCGGTAATATCTCTGGCGAATGGTATCAGCGTAATCGATGTCTATCCCGTGCATTTCGCACCATGTATAAATGCAAGTCATTATTTTACATTTAGTATCGGACAATGTTCCAAGCTCACTCCACATATTTAATTTGAAATTATCCTCAACGCATTCAATGACAGCCTTCTTACCATGTTTAGTAAGATGGTTGTATATCATAGGGTCTTTAGCTTTAGAATCAGGAATAAAGATCGCAAGGTCATCTTCCTCGTGAGGAACGACGACATCCGGCTGCTTTACCGTGAATCTTCTTATGGTGGCATTCTCTACCGACTGAGATGGGAACTCCACAGGATTCCCATAAGAATTGACTAACCATTGCTTTACAAAAGGCTCGAAATGAACATATATAACGAATTTACTCATAATTATTTAAGATTGAATGCTACAAATGTAACCATTTACACGCATAAAAGCAAAAAAATACTCGCAAACGCTCTATTTTAATTGCAATATTGCAATATAATATAGACATACATTTTAGCTACACACATTACACACACGCACACAAATGACGTAACTTACTGATAATCAGATATCATTATTTAAATAGATTGTGTGTAATTATTAAAAATGTGTGTAATTATAGTGAAAAGAACCTTTCTTTAAAGGACTTGTGTGTAAATGTGTGTGCCTTGTGTGTAAAAGTGTGCTTTGTAACTCGTTGGTAATTAACGTGTGTGTGCTTGTGTGTAACGTGTGTGACGTTTTTTGGATTTCAAAAACAAAGGTGAGGTAAAAACGGCAAAAACGGCAAAAAAAGATGCCCGACTCTCACGAGCAGGACATCTTCATGAAAAAAATCAAGTGTAACTTATATAATATTCAATTAAAATGGTAAATCAGATTGTTTGGCATCAGGATTCTTGGATTTTTTTTCTTCCATCTTAGAGTCCTCCTCATCCATTACCCTTTGTTCTAGGTTGATGCCATAGTGTTGCTGCAGAAGATTGTAATCAAAGCATAATGGGTTATCCCATTTCTCAATGTCTTTGAACTTCTTATTAGGCTCTTCGCCTACGAGTTCCTGTTGTACCTGTCCGTTTACGATTACCTTAAATCTCTCGCATCCGGATTTCTTGCCGAGCATGCCGGGCGATGTCATAAGGTAGAATCTTATCGAGCGTTCAGACATGGTTTTCTCATCGGTCTGGCGAGCTGCCTTTTTATATTGGAATATAACGTGCTTCGGACGCATCATCAGTATTGGCTTCTGCTCACCGAAGTCACGTTCTATCATATTAGTCTTAATCTTATCGACATACTTAATCTTATAGTCACTTTCAGGATAAATCATACCTTCGCTAACCATAGATTCGAAGATATCCCAGAATGTGCCCAACTCATTGCCGGCAGAACATTCTACATTCTGACGGTGTATGCCTTCGGATGTAAGTTTTCTCATTTCTTCGTACGACCATGGGAGCTGCAGCGGTTCCTTCAGTATTCTGTAAACAGAGAGCAGCATGCCCCAGTTGCGCCATATTCGGTCTTCGATTTCTCCGTTATTGTCTTTCTCAAGGTCAGTCAATGTCTCGTTATAGGCTTCGTAGAACTGACTCGCTACAAGGTCACGATATGTAACTATAAGATTTGTAAGGTGTGGAACGCCCATGGAGCGAATCGCAGCAAGTTCCTTGAAGTTCTGTTTCTGCTCTCTTGTGTGTGTAGTTGTTTCGAACGTCAGGAAGATCGTACGAGAGAACAAAGCGATATCGACGGTAGGCATCTCCTGTCCCGAAAGGACTACAGCCGAATCTACAGCAGTAATCTGACGCTTTTTATCTAGCTCCATATTCATGCGGCTTCGTCCTGTTCCGTCATAGAGACCTTTCAGAAATTCAATTTTTATTGGGTCGACATTGTTCTTGTACTCGTCGATGTGAACGAGTGCATTAGAACACTGAGCGATGGCATCGGCAAGAGCAGCTATCGTGGCATTCTGAATGTTGATACCTGTATCATCTTTAATAAAGAATGCCATCAGCGTATGCGCGAGCTCCGACTTACCAGAACCTTTCGGTCCGAAAAGATTGAGGATCGGGAAGTTCTTGGTAACAGATATTATGATATCGCGGAACAGTGTGGCAAGTAGGAATTCAATACCTATCTTGGCATTGTCGCCGAAGACGCCCTGCATCATAACGCAGAAGTCCGGCAACGATATGGATGAATGCCCCTGGTTCAATATAAAGCGGCGTTCGAATGAGAAGAGCTCGCGTTCGTCGGCATATATCTTAGACATCGCCGGTAGATAATAGTTGTTCTGTCTGGCGTGTCCCGCATCATCGGTAGTCTGAAGATGCACCATTCCGTAATCGTCTACCTTGTTGAAGTGACGGTCGAAGAATATACCGTTACCCCAAACATAGAACCCAGCTTTGTTCCATCCCATCTGCTTAATTTCTTCAGCAGTTTCTGTGTTCTCGTAGAGATACTCCTTCAGCCTGCGTAATTCATCCATTGATACCATCCAGAGATAGTTGCCTAAAGATTCCATCCTCTGTTGGAATTTCGGCAGGGATATCAGTTCTTCCGTCTTCAGTTCTATAAGCTCCGTTCTTCCATAGACATTCTTTATCTTGTATATGCGCTTTGCATTGAAAGAATCTTTAATGTGGAACAAAGGTTTCATCGTAAAGTTCGACCACTGTCTTGTACCATTATCTCCATAATAGCAGTTGTCTTCCTCCATAAAACCATATTTTTTCAGCAGATCGATGTCGCCTTTCTGCGAAATCTCTTCTGCTCTTTTCCTTTCATTGGCTTTCTTGACCTCTTTAAGAGCTGCCTTCCATCTGTTCTTGCCTGTATATCTGTTACCGAGTTTCTCTATCAGAGAATCTTGTAAGAAGTCATCAGGAATCATGGCAATGATACCGCAAACTTCTTTTATCTTCTCACTTTTTTCTGTGGTATTGTCGTCATGGTTGATAACCTTGGCCGCATACCATTCGACGAAGTCCTGCTCGGAAAGATTGTAAAGCATGTCTTTACTCTGGAGATAAGAATCAGCATCCTGTTTCTTTTCGCCTTGCGGTATCTCCCTTACTGTTACTCTCAGCCCCTGTTCTATGGCAAGTCTTCCGGCTTTCATCACAGCCTTGATGCCTGTTCCCCATCTTTCGCCGTGTTTCGGTTTATCCATGTCGGGAATGAAACACGCTGTCGCATTGTACTTCTTGATCTGCGCGAACATTTCGGCAGTCCAAGCAGTACCGAGGTTGGCAATAGCATTGTCTATACCAAGAGAATGCAGCTTCATAGCATCAGGCGCACCCTCGACGCAGAAGAAGCAATGCTCAGCAATGGCCTGCTTGACGGCGTTGTCAATACCGAATATGCTGTTACGTTTATGGTAGATTACAGAATCACAGCTGTTCATGTATTTGGGTGCGTCGCTATCCTCGTCCAATTTGCGACAGGTGAAACCTATCACGTGACGATACTTGTCACGGATAGGTATAGTGATACGATGATGAAAGACATCTATGTAAGTTCCGCGGCTGCTCTTCTTAATGATTCCAACCTCTTCCATAAGGGCCTCGCTATAGCCCTTTTTTATCGCATAGTCATAGAAAGAAGTCCATCCGTCGGCATAGCCGATACCAATGATTGAAGGATAGTCCTTTTCATAGTCTTCAAGGCTCATCTTATGAGTCTTTGTATCTACAAGTCTGTTATTCCATCGGCGGTTGACATAAGCCAGTGCAGAAATAGCCTCTTTGGTTTTGCTGTGCAGTGTATGTGCATAGAACTCTGCAGCAGCCGATGTTATGATAAATAGACTTTCCTTCTTCTTGAACTCTTTTTCTTCCTCTTCGGAGTGATGGCTGCTCTCGTTATACTGAATATTATATTTCTTACAAAGGTATTTTATAGCTTCAGGATAACTTAGAGCTTCATGCTCCATTATAAAATCGATGGCGTTTCCGCCTTTACCACAACCGAAACAATGCCATATATCTTTTGATGGCGATACAATGAACGAGGCTGTTTTTTCTTTATGGAAAGGACAGCAAGCCTTGTAATTGCTTCCGTATTTCTGTAATTGAACAAAGTCCGACACAACGTCAATGATGTTGGCGCGTTCCATCACCTGGTCTATAGTTATTTTGTCTATCATATCGTTACCACTTTATTTCTTTCACAAATATATTATATCCTCTTCCCTCAATAAATTACTGATTAATATAAAATTTTCTGTAACATGCTATTTTGCTCTTTCATTATTTTCATCATATATTAGCAGCACTTTAACTTTAGTAGATGTCTCAAGATCTAAAGCTCTTCTTATAGAATTTATTACTCTCTGCTTGTATTTTTCAAGATCATCGCAATTATCAAGAACAGTTGTATTGCCTTTTAAAGTATCACCATCCTTATTTGTGATAATTATACGCATACGTTTTACAAGATATTTTGCCATACCATTTTCCCCCTCAATCATTTTACTTACTTATTTTCCGCAAAATGTGGTAAAAATAAAATTTCTTTTTACCGCGAAATATAAATCTTATAATGTTTTTTTTCAATCCTTCTGTTATTGCTAAAAATCCAATTTTTTTTGACGGTAAAATTTCACCCACAAATATTTTAACTCTAGTTTGTATAATGACGATTTCGCCAATTTCAATATTCTCTGTCTTTTGAAGTTCTAAATCATCGCCCTTATTATAAAGTGGGCACATGCTAAAATCTTTAATTTTATAATGAGTCAATACTTTCATATCTAATTATTATATTATATAATTATATTATTATTTAATTCTGTGAGAAGAATTCAAATGTTTTTGAATATATTTTAATCTTCTAAGAATCCTTCTTTCATCGTAAAGTTTCTTCGTGATAGCATCAGCCGTTTTAAAATCGTTTGCTTGTTCGCAGTTAAATCTATCATGAGCTAACATGAAGATCCTTTCATCTACAGCTTCTAAAATTATTTCTAAATCTCTCGCAGTAAAGCCAATGTACATCATATCAACGAAAATTTAAAAAATATGATTAGGAAATCGCATTCGCAAAATCAAAGCTATCAAAATCACAATCACGAGATTTAACATGCAGACGTGTAGACTTTTGAAACCAACTATAAATCCTACCATAAAGTTCATCATTAGTCAGAATTTCAAATTTTAAGCGCAAAAAACCATCTTCACATTCCTGTATAGTACCAACTTCCCAGGACTTATCCTCAATATCAAAGTCTATAGTTGCAATCCTATTGTGATGACTGTAAAAACAAAAAACATAGTTTCTCTTAAATACATAGCTTGTTTGACTTAACGATATGCCTTCAAAGGCAACAGTAAAAAACAACTTAACAAGAGCTCCAAATCTCTTCATTGAATCAATTTTGAAATTTTCCATGTCTTTGCATTTCTTTTATACATGTTCATAAAGAATTAAAGTCCATCTGCGGTAACCTTTGAAACGTGTACACCATAGCAGCTGTTGCGCTGCCGTCTTCATCTTCTATAATTCCAAGTTGCTTCCCGTGTGATACAAAAGCTTTTCCGTTAGAATCCCACTTGTAAAATTTATCACCTACATGTCCATATGCAATTTCTAAATTGCTATCTGTTAATTTTGCTACTGTTATTTCAAACTCTTTAGGGAGTTTTCCAACCTTAATCAAGGCGGTTACATTTTCTGATAATTGTTGTAAGTTCATTGTTTATACTTTTATATTCAACTTCATTTTTAATGATAAAATCATAAATACTGTAAACTTGTACAGGTGTAAATTCCCTTTTACCTTCAAATTTCTGCCACAAGGAGTTAAGTGAAATGTCAAATTTCAAATTAAGGTCTGCAAGCATTTTGTTGCGTACTCTCGTGTCCAGTTTTTTGTACAGATCTCTGATGTATGTAGCCTTTTCTGTCCATTCAGAAGGCTTTTTCGCTAGTTCTTTTGCATTTTTGCTCATAAATGTTTGCATTTTAAAAATTAAAAGTTTAAATTTACATGCAAATATAAAACAAATTATTTAAAAATGCAAGTATTTAATTGCATAAAAGCAATAAAATACTTGCATTAGTAAAAAGAAATAACATAATCAAACAAAACAGAGCATATGAAGATTAGATTTAACATCGAAAACCTTATGGCGTTATACGTCGCGAGTAAGGAATTGAAGAAAGATTTTGGCAAAGCAATTTTTGGCGGTACTAGTAGGATGGGACCTGAATATTTCAAAAATATTAATTCAATAAATTTTAGACATCTTGAGAATTTGTGTGAGCATTACAACAAAGCTCCATCTTATTTTATCTCTTTTGATCAATCTTCTTCTGATACAAGCAGTGACACATATAATAATGTATCTGGCGTAGTATCTCACAGCCAAGTAGAAGGTGATGTTACAATAAATAACAGCGAAGATATTGACACATTGCTTAAAACTATTCAAAATCTTGAAGAAGTTATTAAGCAGAAGGATGATGTTATCGCAGACAAATGTGAGCAGATCAATTGGATGAAAAGCCAATGGTCAAATGTTATAGATGTCCTTAAGTCACAGAACAATTAGTTCTGATTTTGTCCCAGGTAAAACTGGGACAAAACTCGGACATAAAAAATTAAAAAATCAAAGAAAAGTAGGAAAAAAAGCATGTAAATGCTTGATTTTAGCATGTTGTTCTATCGTCTCTCCGCAACTTTCAGATGCACAGTCTATTAAGATTGTGTTTTTTTGTTTTTATACGATTCCATGACAAAGGAATAACACTGAACGTCCCTACCCCTTTTCAAACCTTTCTTTCATCTGTAAACATAGCAGTATTACAAATCTTATTTATCTGAACCTGCAATGAATTGTACATCATACTGTATAATATAAACATTCACAGATAACAATGCCAATAACCAAATATCATTTTTATCTGTAATTTATTCAAAAACTATACACTCCTATACGTATTATTCGGTTTTATTTATTATTTTTGCAATATAAGAATAATTAAATAACATATAAGATATGGATAATAAAGCAATGGAACTCGTAGCACAGTGCGAGAAGAAAGCCCAGATGTGGCTTACTCCCGCTTTCGATGAAGAAACACAGGAGCAGATTAAGGAAATGCTCGCTGCTGAAGATAAAACAAATCTCATAGAGAGTTTTTACAAAGATCTTGAATTCGGTACAGGTGGTCTGCGCGGTATAATGGGTGCAGGTACAAACCGTATGAACATATATACAGTAGGCATGGCAACTCAGGGTCTGGCAAACTACCTGAAGAAGGTATTTACAGACAAGAAACAGATTTCTGTAGTTGTTTGTCACGACTGCCGTAACAACAGCCGTCTGTTCGCAGAAACAGTTGCCGACATATTCTCAGCAAACGACATCAAGGTTTACCTGTTCGAAGATATGCGTCCTACACCTGAATGTTCTTTTGCAATCCGTCACTTCGGATGCCAGAGCGGTGTAAACATCACGGCATCTCACAATCCAAAGGAATATAACGGATACAAAGCTTACTGGGAGGATGGTTCACAGGTAATCACTCCGCACGACAAGGGCATCATCGAGGAAGTGAACAAGGTTCGCATTGAGGATGTTAAATTTAAAGGAAACAAAGAACTTATCCAGATTATCGGTAAGGATGTAGATGATATTTATCTTGAGAAAGTTCATTCAATATGTATCGATCCTGAGGCTATCAAACGTCAGAAAGATCTTAAGATTGTTTATACTCCGTTACACGGAACTGGTATGATGCTTATCCCGCAGTCACTGAAACTCTGGGGTTTCGAGAACGTTCACTGCGTTAAGGAACAGATGGTTCGCAGCGGTGACTTCCCAACAGTTGTAAGTCCTAACCCTGAAAACGGTGAAGCTCTGACACTTGCCATCCGTGATGCCAAGGCTATTGATGCCGACATCGTTATGGCTTCTGACCCTGATGCCGACCGCGTTGGTATGGCTTGTAAGAACGATAAGGGAGAATGGGTGCTCATCAATGGTAACCAGACTTGTCTTATCTTCCTCTACTACATCATCACTAACCGTAAGAACATGGGTAAGATGCAGCCTAACGACTATATCGTAAAGACTATCGTTACTACAGAGGTTATACGTAAGATTGCTGAGAAGCAGAACATCGAGATGTTCGACTGCTACACTGGTTTCAAATGGATTGCTTACGTAATCCGTCAGAACGAAGGAAAGAAGAACTATATCGGCGGTGGCGAGGAAAGCTACGGCTTCATGGCTCAGGACTTTGTTCGTGACAAGGATGCTGTTTCTGCTATGTCTTTGCTGGCTGAAATCTGTGCATGGGCTAAAGATAACGGCAAGACCCTCTACGAGGTACTTATGGATATATACATGGAATATGGTTTCTCTTTCGAACACACTATCAATGTAGTTCGTCCGGGTAAGACTGGTGCTGAAGAAATTAAGCAGATGATGGAGAACTTCCGTAAGAATCCTCCGAAGAACATCGGTGGAAGCGAGATTGCAATTTCTAAGGATTTCTCTACTCTGAAACAGACTGATGCCGAGGGTAACGTAACAGACCTCGACATGCCTGAGACAAGTAACGTTCTGCAATGGTTCTGCAAGGACGGCAACAAGGTAAGTGTTCGTCCTTCTGGTACAGAACCTAAGATTAAGTTCTATCTTGAGGTTAAGCAGAACATGACATCACCTGCCGATTATGTTCGCTGCGTTGAGGAATCAAAGAAGAAGGTTGAAGCTATCAAGGCTTCTCTCGGTTTGTAATTTATTACAATAAAATATGTTTAAAGGCTGTCTCCAAATAAATGAAGACAGCCTTTTGTTTTTACATACACGGACATGTTAATAAATCATGGCTCAGTAGATAAATCATGGGGATAAATTCTTTCACTTTGGATTATTA
>JAHHQW010000002.1 GCA_020026195.1 Prevotella sp. | reverse complement strand
GACTAAATTACTGAACATCAATAGATAAATATATTTTTAAGGGACGACTATATATGTTATAGGTTTTTCGATTGTTAGGGTGTTTTGGGCAATCTCATTTCCGTCTTTTGTTATAGAATAAGAAAGGCTGCTGATGCCATTGCGTCCTAGGTTCATGATTGTTGCTGGAACTTCCATTTTTGTTCCTTTTTTAGCTATTAAATCATTAAAAGAATTTTTTACTCTAATATAATTATCTTTAAAGTCACCGCTCATTAGCATTTGGATAGCAAGAGCTTCTTTGTCGAATTCCTGATTTTGCCATTTAAAGTCGTCCCATCTCATAAAAAAAGCATCTTTATAGTCGAGAATTTTATCAGACTTGTCATAGCAGACGATAGGAGTTTGATCGTAAGCATCACCAATTTTTAGCATATCGAATGTATATCCAACGTATACGTCTTTATCTTCAATAGTGTATGGCTTGTCAAATCTTATTTCATTAACGTATGCTTTACCATTGCTTGAAACTCCATCTACTAGTTTGTTTCTGTCAAGTTCCATATAACATAGGTCTGCATCTTCAGCACTAGCCTTTTCAGGTAAATATGATGACATCCAAACCTTAACGTTGTCGATATTCTTAATGTCTGGGAATGCAAATCTAATACCTTCAATAGTCTTCCCTTTTCCCATAGAATATATATTGTCAGCATGTAATTTCATACAGCATCCATAAGTAAGAGTGGAACCGTAACCGACTTTATGCCAGTCGTAAGGATCTGAACTCCCAAAATTACCTTTAAACAATCCCCACCATAATTCATTATCTTTAATTTCAATGTTTGTATATGTATTGTTGATATCATTGAGAATGTAGCTGTCAGTATTTACAATTTTGCCAGTCGCCCTATCTAAGAGCATGACACATAATGAAAGTTTGTCTGCATTCTGTATTTTTGAATAATTGTCAAGATTAAAGGTAACGTTGTGAATCTGAGTCTCGCCGTCCTTTATGTTTCCATTAATGCTGCCGTCGATACCATTTTCTATACCCTTGCAAGCTATAGCTACGTTATCGAAAATAATATCTTTCATTTCAGCAGAACCGTTAATCCATTTGTTATAAAGAGGCTCTTCGTCTTCAAGACCACAACCTTTGTATTCATAGTAATCGTTAAGTTGGGTCCATGTATCGTTACTCATACCGTCTTCCTTAAGGATATATACAAGAGCATAATCGTTTTTCGTCCCATTGAAGAAGAATGTCGTATAAGCTGTGGCATTGAGAATTTTTTTGTCTTCAGATAGTTTGGCAGTGGCCTTTATTTCAGCTGTTGTAGTGATGTCTTTTGCTTCTTTTATGTCATCACCAAAACCAAAGTGCATATCATTGCCATTATATGTTCCGTCATACGGTGTGAGTCCGAATGTAGAACGGTCAATAACGCATTCAGGAGCATATCCTACATTATTATTATCAAGATATGTTTTATAATCTGTACAGAACATTGGGTCTTCACATTCTCCGTGTATACTTACAAACACAACATCATTACCAAACATCTGTTTCGTCTTTTCTGCGTTTATGAAGTTAATGGGACAAGCTCCGTTATTAACATCGGTGTAATCTTCAATGAAAACTTTATGATATGGCTTTTTACTGACAGATATAAGTTCACTAACACATTTTGTGTTATTCCCCTTGTTTGCCATACCATTAACTTTTGTTATTTCGAATGCTAGTTCGTATATGTTTGTTCCAGAAGGAGCTTTACCGTAGAGTTCGTAATCAAATGAAGAACCAATGTAATTTATTTCTTTATCTAATGTAACGGTTCTTTCGTCTGTTGTCACACCATTTGCGGTTACTTTGTATGAAAACGAATTGATGCCGTTTTTACCTGTATTGATAAAAGTGAATGGAACTTTGTATTCTTGATTTTTTACGGCAGCTATACTTTTACAAGAAGTAGAGGCTTCTAGAGCTTCATTCATGAAATCACCACTGAACAAGACTTGCATAGAAAGAACTTCACCATAGCTTTCTTGATTTTCCCAATTGCCATTGTTGAATTTCATATAGAAGGCATCTTGGAGACTTATGAAGTCATTATTGTTATTTGTGCATACAATAGGAGTATCACTATATTTCTCAACCTTTGTTACTTCGAATGTATATCCTACATATACGTCCTTATCTGTAATTGTATATGGTTTTTCAAAACGAATTTCATTAATATAATTTGTGCCGTTGCTTGAAATAGCATCAACAAGTGAGTTCTTGTTGATTTCCATGTAGCAAGCATTTGCATTTTCTGAAAATTTACCTGAAGGGAGCTCTGTAGAAATCCATATCTTTACATGATCAATGTTCTTTAAATCAGCAAAAGGGAAACGAATTCCTTCTATGGTTTTACCTTTTCCTATACCATACTTGCTTTTTGCATTTATCTTAATACAACAGCTATATACACATTCTGAATAAAAACCAGCATAATGCCATGAAGATGGATCCGCTTTTTCAAAATTGCCTTTGAAATATCCCCACCATATTTCGTTCTCACCTAATTGTATATTGGTAATAGGTGTAATAAATGTGTTAAACTTTCCGAAAGCATAAGTACTGTTATTCCAATATGTTTTCTTGGTAGCATTAAAAGTGGTAGCACTGATGCTCATAAATGTTACTATAACAAAAGTAATAGTAAGAAATAAAGATTTTTTGTTCATACATATTAAATTTAAAGTCCGTATTTTATTGTTTTTCATGTTGTTATGGCTTAATTAGTTCGTAACATTTTATGCAAATATAATTATACTTTGTGTGTTTTATATTTAAATATAAGCTGATTTTGTGATAAATCATGATTCTGTACAAAACTATGTACAAAAAGGATGTTTTATTTATAGAATCCTAACATTTAGAATCTTTTAGAGTATTCATTTTTGTAGAATCATACATATGTAGAAAAAAGATGATACAGATAGGAATCCTTTTTTTATGCTCATACTTTATTAATTCTGAGAAAATTGTTATTTTTGCAGAATAAATAACAATTATCCCGATTAATATGAAAGAACTATCATTGAAGTACGGATGCAATCCGAATCAGAAACCTTCAAGAATCTTTATGACTGAAGGTGAATTGCCAGTCGAAGTACTTAACGGACGTCCCGGATATATCAACTTCCTCGATGCCCTTAACAGCTGGCAGCTTGTTAAAGAACTGAAAGCAGCAACCGGACTTCCTGCAGCAGCAAGTTTCAAGCATGTATCGCCTGCAGGTGCAGCAGTTGGTTTGCCTTTGAGCGACACTCTCAAGAAAATATATTTTGTTGATGATGTTAAGATTCCACTGACACCCATCGCCTGTGCCTATGCTCGTGCAAGAGGTGCCGACAGAATGAGTTCTTACGGTGACTTCATAGCCCTCAGTGATGTATGTGACGAAGCAACAGCGACACTCATCAAGCGCGAAGTAAGCGATGGCGTAATTGCTCCCGGATTTACCGACGAGGCACTGGCTATCCTGAAAGAAAAGCGTAAGGGTACATACAACGTAATAAAGATAGACCCCGAATACAAGCCTGAGCCTGTAGAGCGCAAGCAGGTGTTTGGTGTTACATTCGAGCAGGGACGTAATGAGATTTGTCTCAACTCTCCCGAGCTGTTCGAAAATATCCCCACAAAAAACAAGACATTTACAGAGGCAGCTAAGCGCGACCTTATCATCAGTCTTATTACACTGAAGTACACACAGAGTAACTCTGTATGTTACGTTAAGGACGGTCAGGCAATCGGAATCGGAGCCGGTCAGCAGAGCCGTATTCACTGTACACGTCTTGCCGGAAACAAGGCAGACATCTGGTGGCTGCGCCAGCACCCGAAAGTACTCAACTTGCCATGGGTAGACAAGATTCGTCGTGCAGACCGCGATAACACAATCGACGTATACATCAGCGAGGACCATGATGATGTTCTTGCAGACGGCGTATGGCAGATGTTCTTCAAAGAGAAGCCCGAAGTGCTGACAATGGAAGAGAAGAAAGAATGGATAGCAAAGAATACAGACGTTGCCCTGGGTAGCGATGCATTCTTCCCCTTCGGCGATAACATCGAGCGTGCACACCGCAGTGGTGTTAAGTACATCGCACAGGCAGGCGGTTCTGTTCGTGATGATAATGTTATCGAGACATGCGACAAGTATGACATAGCAATGGCATTCACAGGAATAAGATTATTCCATCATTAATTAATAATCAGGAAAAGGATTGGAAGAATGCCGTCTGATGGCAGCATCTTTCAGTCCTTTTTCTTCTTTTTTACTACAATGGACGATATAGACAGAATGATAATGGGCGAAGGACCCGTATTCAAAGGAGCGCCCAAAGGACCCGGTCGTAATGCCGGAGGAAAAGTAAAGACAAAAGCCAAGAAAAAGGCTTATATCACAGGAGCCCACGGCAGTGGTTCGGCAAAACAAAAAGCCAAATACCGTACAGACAGGGCTAACAGAGGAAAAGGAAAAAAGTAAGATAGAGTATCGGTACCCGTGTTGGTGCTGATACTTATTTGTTTAGATATATATGAAGTTTCATCCTTTATACAGCGACATCCGTCTGCCGGAAAGATTTACTTATCCCTTCTGTTATACTCCGCATCCCGTGTGCATTGCAGCAGCAGAACAGCTGAAGCAGCACATAACGTCGGACAAGAATCTTCTGAAAGTTGCAGAGCCGGGTAAGATGTTCGGAGTACTGGTGGTAAAAGAAAGTAGAGACAATGTAGGATTCCTTGCCGCATATTCAGGCACCACATGTTTCGACTTCGACAACGAATATTTCGTGCCGCCCGTGTTCGATTACCTTCAGAATGACGGATTCTTTAAGACAGAAGAACGGAACATCACCGATATAAATCATCGTATAGATGAGGCTGAGAACAGTGACGAACTGCGTCTGCTGAAGTCGGAATTAGAAATAACGAAGCAGAATGCCGCCAGAGAGATAGAAAATTATCGTCAGTCTGTAGAAACGGCAAAACATCTTAGAGATGAAAGACGAAATGCCGGATGCGATGCTGCCGAAGAAGAGAGGATGAAGAACGAAAGTCGTTTCATGAAAGCAGAACTGAAACGACTGAAACAGAGAAAGGAAAAAGAAATTTCCATAGCCGAAGAGAAACTGCAACACTTATGCAGCGAGATATCCGATCTGAAGACATTACGCAAGAATAAGTCAGATGCTCTTCAGGACAAACTCTTCCGTCATTTTGAGATGCTTGATAAAGACGGAAACAAGAAAAACGTATGTGACATATTCAAAGATTTAGGAGCCGGAATACCTCCCGCTGGAACAGGAGAATGCTGTGCCCCGAAGATGATTCAGTATGCCTTTGCCAATGGTTACCGACTTGTGGCAATGGCAGAGTTCTGGTATGGAAAGACGCCTGCTGCCGAGATACGCCATCATCTGCATTACTATCCGTCGTGCATGGGAAAATGCAAGCCTCTGCTCACATATATGCTCCGCGGCATAGAAACAGACAACAATCCTATGGAACATGAGGTGGAAGAAAACCTGAAGATTGTTTATGAGGACGAGTATCTCTGCATCATAGACAAACCGTCGGGAATGCCTACGGTAGACGGCAGGATAAACACACGTTCGGCAGAAAGCATCTTACAGTCATTGCGACCAGACTGCGACATAAGGGCAGCCCATCGTCTTGACATGGACACTTCGGGACTGGTTGCCTTTGCCAAAAATGAAACGGCACTTGCAGAGATGCAGCGTCTGTTTGCCAGCCGACAGGTGAAGAAAAGATATATTGCAGTACTTGACGGAGAGACCAGTCTTAAGAATGGCAGAATATCTCTGCCCCTGTCACCCGATTACATAAACCGTCCAATGCAGATGGTAGATAAAGAAAAGGGGAAGGAATCTATTACGTCGTACAGAGTACTGGCAGTAAAAAATGGTCGTACACGTGTGTCTCTTGTTCCCATTACGGGACGCACCCACCAGTTACGCGTGCACTGTGCGGCAAAAGAAGGTATAGGAATACCAATAATAGGAGACAATCTCTATGGCACACCGTCAGAGCGACTGATGCTCCATTCGTCATACATAGAATTTACGCATCCTTTTACAGGAGAAAAGATAAGTATAAAGAGTGAACCTCAATTTTGAAATAAATTTGTCCAATACAAATGAATTGAGTAATTTCGCACATCGAAAAAACATAACAATATGAGAAAAGTATTAATGGCTGCCGCAACCTGCCTTATGCTCGCATCGTGCGGACAGAAATCAGTAGAAAATCCATTCTTTACAGAGTTTGATACACCATTCGGTGCACCCGACTTCAACAAGATTAAGAATTCGGATTACGAACCTGCATTCATGAAAGGAATACAGCAGCACGAAGAAGAAATCGAAGCTATATGTGAAAGCAAAGAGGCTCCGACATTTGAAAACACAGTGGTGGCAATGGATAACAGCGGAGAAATCTTAGACAGAGTATCTTCAGTATTCTTTGCAATGTTAGATGCCGATACCAATGACGAAATCACTGCTCTTGCAGAAAAGATTTCTCCGATATTGGCAGAACACGAAGATAACATTTATCTTGACAAACAGCTCTTCTCTCGTTTCGAGAAAGTTCGTAATGACGTAGAGAGCGGAAAGGTAAGTCTGACGACAGAACAGCAGCGACTGCTTGATAAGTATTACAAGAGTTTTGTACGTGCCGGAGCGAATCTTGATGATGCAAAGAAAGAACAGCTCAGAGAGATAAACAAGAAACTCACTACACTTACTATAAAGTTTCGCGACAATGTTCTGAAATATGCTAACGAATACAAACTCGTTGTAGACGATAAGGAAAAACTGTCCGGTCTGCCTGATGACGTCGTTGCTGCTGCGGAACAGCTGGCAAAGGATGCCGGAATGGAAGGTAAATGGATTTTCAAGTTAGGAAGTACCAGCAGAATCCCTGTATTGCAGTATGCCGACAACCGTGAACTGAGAAAGCAGATATACACTGCATATATCGGACAGTGCAACGACGGAGGCAAATATGATAACAAGCAGATTCTCAAAGATGTCATAGCACTGCGTATAGAAAAAGCCAAACTCTTAGGCTTTGACTGTTATTCTAACTTTGTTCTCGATGAAAATATGGCAAAGAACAAGGATAACGTAATGAAATTCCTCGACGAACTGTGGCCTTATGCTCTTAACACGGCAAAGAAGGAGAGAGAAGAACTTCAGGCATTAATGGACAAGGAAGGTAAAGGAGAAAAACTTGAAGCATGGGACTGGTGGTACTATGCAGAGAAACTGCGCAAGGAGAAGTTTGACTTAAGCGAAGCGGAAATCCAACCATACCTTAGTCTTGAGAATGTACGCAAAGGACTTTTCTTCTGTGCCAACCGCATGTACGGACTGCATTTTGACAAAGTAGCAGAAGTTCCTGTATATGCCGAAGACGTCGACGTGTATGTAGTGAAAGATGCCGATGGCTCTATCTTAGGTGTATTGTACACAGACTATATGCCGCGCGAAGGTAAGAGCGGAGGCGCATGGATGAGCAATTTCAGAGAACAGAACAAGGATGTGCGTCCTATAGTATATAATGTGGCAAGTTTCACGAAACCCGTAGGCGACAAGCCTTCACTGCTAACTCTTGATGAAGTAGAGACTATGTTCCATGAATTCGGACATGCACTGCACGGACTGCTTTCTAACACTAACTATAAAGGTGTTGCCGGAACAAACGTAGCACGCGACTTCGTAGAACTGCCTTCACAGTTTAACGAACATTGGGGAACATCACCTGAGGTTCTCATGAACTTTGCAAAGCATTACGAGACAAACGAGGTAATTCCCGATGAACTGATAGAAAAGATTCAGAAGCAGGGAACATTCAATCAGGGATTTATGACAACAGAACTTCTGGCTGCTGCATATCTCGATATGTTTATTCATAACCTGACATCAGTGGAAAACCTCGACATCAATTCGTTCCAGAAAGAAATGATGGAGAAGATAGGTCTTATCCCAGAAATATCACCCCGTTACGGACTGACATATTTTAACCACATCATGGGAGGTTACGAAGCCGGATATTACAGCTATTCATGGTCGGAACAGTTGGATGCAGATGCATTCAGCGTGTTCATGGAGAACGGACTCTTTGATAAGGAATCGGCAATGTCTTTCAGAAAAAATATTCTTGAGAAAGGAAATACTGAAGACCCGATGCAGCTCTACATAAACTTCAGAGGACAGAAACCCACAGTTGATGCACTTCTCAAAATAAGAGGACTGAAATAGTATTATATTAACATCATAAAAAAGCGGCATTGATACTTTTAAGGTAGTCAGTGCCGCTTTTGTAGTATTCAGTTATGTATGAAATAGGCAAAAACATTCAAATACATTTGTAAGAATGAAAAATTTACTATATTTGCACCGTATTAAAAATTACGTAATGAAAAGAATACTTAAGACCGCAGGATATCTGCTGTCGATGCATTTGTTGGGACTTTTGATATTTACTATATTCCGACTGGTACAGTATGTAGCCCTCAACAGTATGATTCTGCCTGATGACAGTGCTTCGGCACCTTCTCATTTTACGGCATTTATCAGAGGTATATGGTTTGACAATGTCATAGCATGCTATATAATGATACTGCCCCTCGCAGTACTTATGATTTCAGCCTGTATCGGATTTTATTGGAAAAAACTGTATAAAGCTGCCAGTATATGGTTCTGTGTACTTTACGGAATAGCTTTTATGGCTTCGGCAGCAAACATCCCGTACTTCCAATATTTCTTTAAGAACATCAATTCTTCTATCTTCGGCTGGTTCGGATATACTGCAACGACGGCAGGAATGATTTTCGAAGAGACTTCTTACCTTATTTATATACTGCTTTATTTTGTGATGACAGCACTGTTTGTGTTCTTCGCAATAAAGATAAGAAAATATTTCGAAAAGAGTATTGAGGCCGAGGCTTCAGATGAGAAGAAAATAAAACCCATACTGCTGAAGGTTGTACTTACAAGTGTACTTGCAGCGGCATGTGTGTTCGGCATACGTGGAAGAACCGGATATAATCCTATAAAAATCAGCGAAGCTTATTATTGTAACGACTCGTTCCTCAATCAGCTTGGAATATCTCCTATGTTCAACCTGCTTACCTCTGCTATGGACGATATGCGTAAGGAAAACAAAGAAATAGATCTTATCTCTTACGATGAGGCTATTCCTTATGCACGCCACTGGTTCGGACTGGAAGGAGAAACTGACAGTCTCAAGGTGCTGCACAGACATATCATGGCTCAGGGTGAGGTGAAGAAAAAGAATGTGGTGATAATCCTTATGGAATCAATGTCGCTCAATTTCATGAAAGCTTCTGGAAACGATGAAGGACTAACACCTGTACTCGACAGTCTGTTCGATAATTCTCTTTCTTTCCCGCATTTCTATTCGGCAGGTATACATACGAACCAGGGTATGACTGCCACACTCTATTCGTTTCCTGCGATTATGCAGCGCAACCTGATGAAGGGAACGGTAACGCCAAAACGTGACGGTATTGCGACAGTACTAAAACAGTACGGATATCATAACATCTTCTTCATGACGCATGAAGCACAGTATGATAACATGAATGCTTTCTTCAGAACAAACGGATACGACGATATCTATTCTCAGGAAACATATCCGAAGGATTCTGTAGTAAACAGTTTCGGCGTGCCCGATCATTTCCTTTTCAACTATGCATTACCAGTGATAGACAAGAATGCAAAGACCGGTAAACCGTTCATGGCAACAATCCTTACCATAAGTAATCATCCCCCTTACATCATACCTTCATGGTTTAAGGCAAAGAGCAGCGAACCTGAAAAACAGATCGTGGAATATGCTGATTACTGCATCGGAGATTTCTTGAAACAAGCAAAGACAAAGGACTGGTATGACAATACGATATTCGTAATTCAGGCAGACCACGGCAAACTGGTAGGACGTGCAGATTCCGAATTACCACAGTCGTATAACCATATACCGCTTATAATATTTGGAAGCGGAGTAGAACCGCAGCAGTATCAGGGTCTTGGCATGCAGGTAGACGTAATGCCTACATTGTTAGGACTTCTCAATATGAGTTACGATTACGACGGATTTGGTGTAAACCTTCTTGAGACACATCGTGACAAAGTATTCTATTCTGCCGATAACTACGTAGTGGGAAGAGATTCTTCACAATTCTACATATACGCTCCTGCAATGCAGAAGAGTTTCTGTTATAAATATGGTGCAGACGGCAAGCCTGTCGAGGCACAGTTTGACGACAGTTTCAAGCAATTGCAGCGACATACATTCTCCATGACACAGACTGCTGAATGGATGCAGCAGCAGATGAAAGGAAGATAATAAACAGAAAGAATGGCAAACTACAGATATATATTAAACAGTAAGTACGAAAATAGTAGCCTGCTAAATAATTTTATGCAGAATCTCCCTTCTTTGTTCGAGACGGAAGGAGAATTGTTATTTAAGGCAAGGAATGTTATAAAGAAATTCGTTTTAAGCGACGGAATGGAGATTGTAGTAAAAAAATACAAGACTCCTATATTCATTCAGCGTGTAGTTTACTCGTTTTTTAGAAAATCAAAAGCTGAGAGAGCTTTCCTGAATGCTGCCGAACTATTAAGAAGGGGTATTGACACCCCTGAAAATATAGCCTGGGGCAGTGTGTCTGAAAGCGGAATATTTCGTACCGGATATTTTGTATCTGATGTTAATAATTCTCCATCTATAGAAGATGAACTTAGCAATGGCGAAAATTTTAACAAAGCCCTGGCAGAAGATTTCGCACAGTTTGTTGCTGTACTCCACACAAAAGGTGTGCTTCATAAGGATCTGAACTGTTCGAACGTTATATACAGAAGTCTTTCGGAAGGTGTACATGAGTTCTCGCTCATTGACAATAACAGAATGAAATTCTATCCCGAAGGAAAAGAACCTTCGGACAAGGAGTGCATGGAAAACCTGACACTGTTCACAGGAGATATGAAAGTGATGGAAAGAGTAGCCATGTACTATACAATTTCGAGAGGATGGGAAAGAGAAATGGTGTCTAAGATTTTGGATGTAAAACACAGACACGACAAACATCGGAAAAGGAAGAAAAGAATCCTTCATTTGTTGACATTCCGTTCCAAAAAATAACAAGTGTTTTGTGTTCCGTAATACCCCGGATACCATATAAATATATAAGCGTGTCGTAGATCCTAATGCATGTTATCAACATAATATTAAGGTGTTAAAATTGTAAACGAAATAAAAAAACGCAGAATCCGGATGCAAATAACATAAGATACTTCATTATTGTTAATTACGTCTGATAATAATTCTTAAAATCTATTTTTTACCACTTGCTGCGAGTTATATTTAATGTGGTTTTATATCCGATTTGTATAGGTAAAAGTGTTAAATACCGCGTTTTTTGCCGTTAATCGCATTTTTTATTAAGTATTTTTTGAATGTCCCTAAAAATGTTTTATATTTGCACTCGTGATTTTTCGCTTTTAATTAATTTAAAATACAAAGCATTTTATGGAAAAAAAACTAACAATGATTTTGGCCTGCTTCTTCCTAAGTATAGGAATAGCATTGGCACAAACCCAAGTTAAGGGTGTTGTCATTGACTCAGACAATGACGAACCCATTATTGGTGCTACTGTCAGAGTTCAGGGAAATGAAAAGGCAGGAGCAATTACCGACATTGAAGGTCGATTCTCTCTTAATGTCCCCGCAGGATTTAAGAAAATCGAAGTTTCTTATGTTGGTTACAAGACAACACTCGTTCCCATTAAGCCCGAAATGACTATTAAGCTTATGCCGGACGATCACGCTCTTGAAGCTCTCGTAGTTACAGGTTACGGTTCTGCAAAGAAACTCGGTACTGTAGCAGGTTCTGTTGAAACAGTTGACGCAAAGAAATTTGAAAACCGTCCGGTTGCCAACATTGGTGACGCTCTTCAGGGACAGGTTTCAGGTGTTCAGGTATTCACCAGCTCTGGTGAGCCTTCTGCTGGTGTTTCAATGTCTATCCGTGGTCAATCATCAATCAGTGCATCAACAACACCTCTTTTCATCCTCGATGGTTCTGAAATTACAGGTGATGCTTTCAACGCACTTAACCCGAACGACATCGCTAACATGACAGTCCTCAAGGATGCATCTGCTACAGCTATTTATGGTTCACGTGCTGCTAACGGTGTTATCATCCTTACTTCTAAGAGAGGTAAACTCGGTCAGAAGCCTACAATTTCAGTATCAGCTCTCTGGGGTATTTCTAAGGCAACTGGAAATAAAGAGAAGGTGATGAACTCTAAGGAATGGTTAAACCTGCAGGAAATACTTGACCCTTCTAAGAAGACAGATCAGGCTTTCCAGGATATGAAGAACTTCTATATCAACAACGGTATTTCTACAGACTGGGCTGATATCTTCTTCGGTGGTTCTGCTCCTACATACCAGATTGACCTCAGCATGGTCGGTGGTTCACAGAATACATCTTACTTGATTTCTTTCGGTCACTATAGCGCTGACGGTATTATGGATGACTCTAACATGCGTCGTGAAGTATTCCGTGTAAACTTGGAGACAAAGGTTACAGACTGGTTGAAGGTTGGTGCTTACACAAACCTCGCTTATAAGAAGTTCGGTACAACTGCATTCGGTGGTCGTTCACAGAGCAACTCTATATATAATAAGGTATTCGCATCTCGTACATACCTGCCTATCCAGAACTACTATGAGTACAACGAAGGTATGGCTTACAACGAAGATGGTTCTATCGACTACGCAAACTCAGTATTCAACGGATTCTCTAACAAAGAATTACATTACTTTGACATCCTCGGTTACTTCAACCCCTACTTCCTGAGTAGAGTTCAGCCGAGCCACAATGATAACACTCGTATCAACGAGAACGCATTCATCAACATCACTCCTATCAAGGGTCTTAACATTCGTTCAGCTGTAGGTCTTGAGTGGGTTAACGCAAGAAGCTTCTACAGAAACTTGATCGTTCCTGAGATTGGTCCCGAATTCGAGACGTCTACAATGAGTAACAGCTACGAAACATTCTACAAGTGGACAGTTACAAACACTATCGAGTATAAGTGGAACATCGCTCGCGACCATCAGTTTACCGCTCTTGTTGGTCAGGAGTCTATGTATTCTAAGGATCAGAATGAAGGTATTACAGTAAATGGTATTCCTGATGACCGTTTCATGCTTCCGAGCGCTGCTACCAAGGCTGAAATTCCTTGGGCAGATTTGACAGAAGATGTTAGAAACTCTTGGTTCGGTACATTGAACTATGGTTTCCAGGATCGTTATTTCGTAGACTTGTCAATCCGTCGTGATGGTTCATCACTCTTCGGTGAAAACAAGCGTTGGGCTACATTCGGTGCAGGTGCTTTCATGTGGAACGTTACAAACGAAAAGTTCATGCAGTCTACAAGAAAGTGGTTGAATGACTTAAGCTTCAAGGTATCTTACGGTTCTACAGGTAACTCTGCTATCGGTCCGTATCTCCACCTCAAACTTATCGGTATGGGTGGTCAGTATCAGGGACAGGGTGGTACAGGTATTGCAAACCCTGGTAATCCTAACTTGACATGGGAAACAGTTAAGACTCTTAACTTCGCTCTCTCTGGTAGACTCTTCAACCGCTTAGGTTTCAACATAGAATACTACAATAAGGTAACATCAGACATGCTTATGTCTATTCCTTATTCATATACAACTGGTTTCGGCTCAGGCTTCGGAAACGTAGCAAGCATGCGCAACCGTGGTGTTGACTTCTCATTCGACGTAAACATCCTTAACACAAAGGACTTCCAGTGGAACTTGAACATCAATGGAAACTACAACTCTAACAAGATTACAGACCTCTTCCAGGGCATGGATGAATATGTAATAGGTAACACAGGTCTTATGCTTAAGAAGGGTGAAGCTTACGGACAGTTCTACATGGTACGCTGGGTAGGTGTTGACCCCCGCGATGGTCAGAATATCTGGCTTGACAAGAATGGTAACAAGACAAAGGTTTACTCAGAAAACGATAAGGTTCTTACAGGTAAGAATCAGTTCGCTCCTTGGTCAGGTGGTTTGACAACTTCATTCACATGGAAAGACCTTACACTTGATGTACAGTTCACAGGTATGTTCGACAGATACATGATCAACAATGAACGCTTCTTCAGTGAAAACCCGACATTTGCTGGTAAGGACAACCAGTCAAGAAAAATGCTTAGCATGTGGCAGAAGAAGGGTGATGTTACTAAAATTCCTGCAAAGGATGCTGACATCCACTTCGATACACACCTTCTCGAAGACGCTACATTCGTACGTCTGAAGATGGTTCAGCTGTCATACAACCTCCCGAGAACTCTTCTCATGAAGACTAACGGTGTTATCAAGGGCGCTAAGATCTTTGTTGTAGGACGTAACCTCTTGACATTCACAGACTATCGTGGTTATGACCCTGAAGTTAACGCTAACATTTCACTGGGTAACTACCCTAACACACGTCAGTACTCAGTTGGTGCTCAAATTACATTCTAATTTAAATAAATAGAAATTAACATGAAAAAGATATCAGTTTTATTATTGTCTATTTTGACATTAGGCCTCGGCTTGACATCTTGCGATATGGATACAAAGCCTGCCTCAAATATTCTCGCTGATGACTATGCCAAGACTCCTAAAGACTTCAATGATCTTAGAATTCAATTGTATGCACCGCTGAGAAGTTTCTTCTCTGGTGGTATCATCTCAATGCCAGATGTCATGGCAGATAACTTCAACGCTGTAGATGGTTTCTCTAACGCATGGGGTGAAATCTACCGTTGGCAGTTCACATCAGCTACAGGTGATTTCGCTGGTCTGTTCGCATCTGCTTACAGCATCATCGGTCACTGTAACTATATCAT
Organism: Prevotella sp.; assembly: GCA_020026195.1. Classification (GTDB taxonomy): domain Bacteria; phylum Bacteroidota; class Bacteroidia; order Bacteroidales; family Bacteroidaceae; genus Prevotella. The sequence goes on along the minus strand of JAHHQW010000002.1, from coordinate 93,582 downwards.
CGACTCAGCTTCTAAGCTGACAGAAAAGGAACTCGAAAACTTCTCTGAGAATGATATGAAGAAGATCTCTAACGTTATTGGTGAATCATACTACGTTAGATCTCTTATGTACTTCTACATGACACAGTACTATTGTGAAGACTATGAGGAATCAATAGCAGACACACCTGATATGGGTCTTCCTCTGCAGACAACTTTCAATCCTACTGATGATAACTCACAGTATCCCGCACGTTCTACAATGCGTGAAACATATCAGTTGATCAACAATGACTTGGATTCAGCTGCAACACGTATTAAGAGACTTTCAGGTGAAGGTTGGATTACAGTAGACTGTATCACAGCTCTCCGTGCTCGTATTGCTCTTGCAACAGACAACTACGAAAAGGCTGCTGAATATGCAACAGAACTCGTTGACGGCGAAGACTACACACTTGCAGAAGGTGAAGACGAAATCGCTGATATGTGGCATGACGGTCGTGGTGGTGACAGCGAAGAATTTATCTTCAAACTCCCCATCCCCAGCAAGGAAGAACTTGTAGTTGGCAACGGTACAAACTTTCTCCCCAGTCTCCCTGGTATTTCACAGATCGTAGACTATGTTCCTTCTGGTTCACTCGTTAACCTCTTCGATGAGGACGACTTCAGAAAAGACGTATACTTCGCATCTTACAACATCCAGGCTGCAAGCGGTGGTAAGGCACGCGTTAAGCTCTTCAACAAATATCCTGATATGACAGTTCTTTACGAGGAATTCAAGCCTAATGGCCGTTTTGCTAACGAACCCGTTGTATTCCGTATTGCTGAGTTCTATCTTATCGCAGCTGAAGCTTATGCTAAGATGGGTAACGTAACAGATGGTGCTAAGTACCTTAACGCTCTTCAGGCTACACGTATAGATTACTTCGACAACAAGACTTATGCAAGTGCTGATGAACTCATGCAGGAAGTTAAGAACGAACGTCGTCGTGAATTTGCTGTTGAAGGCACACGTCTCGTAGACCTTAAGCGTTGGCACGATCCTATCGACCGTAAGGGTGATGTTCAGGATATGAGCATCTGCCACTTCCCTGGCAACAAGACTACAACAAACCTTTACGTTCCTGCTAACGATCCTAGAATGACATGGCCTATTCCTCAGCAGGAAATCGATGCTAACCCCAATGTTAAGCAGAACAGAGGTTATTTGAATTAATTTTTAAATGAAAAAAGGATATGAAATACATAAAATTATTAATGCTGATTGTAGCCGTTTCATTCTTTGCTTCTTGCTCTGATGATGACGATTACAATACACAGAAAGAAGTTACAGTAGGTTTCGAGAAGGAAACTATCGTTTTCAGTGAAGGTGCTGGACTTCAGGAAATCCCCGTTGTTGTTAACGGAAATCATAGAAACGGCGATATCCGTTTCCGCGTTGAAGTTGCTCCAGTAGACGGTGCAGAACAGGCTATTGAAGACTCAATGTTCTATATCACAGGTTATGAGTTCAATATTCCTGCTGACTCTCTCGTAAATAAAGTAAATGTAGAGCTCGTTCTTATCAACGACCGTATCCCTACAGATGCTCGTCAGTTCAGACTTAACATCGTAGACCTGAAGGGTGCTCAGCCCGGTACTGTTTCTGCAACAGTTCGTCTCGAAGATAATGATGGCGAAGAATATACTTACGAATCACTCTTCGGACAGTATAACTTCGAATTCAACTTCACAACAAACTCTAAGACACCTGTTCTTGCAGTAGCTAACATGGGTGGTGCTTCTAACCAGGAAGATTCTCGTTACAATAAGGAACTTCTCCTCTCTTCAGTTGCAAGTCTTCCCAACTTAGGTCCTGTTAAATTGGCAATGCCTATGTCTTATACATACGACATTGAAGCAGCTAAGGGTCAGATTGGTTTCCTTATGAACCGTAAGGTTGCTACAATCGAAGGTAATGGTATCACATTCCAGTGTGTATTCCTTAATACAGAAGCTGGAAAGGAAACAGAACCTATCGTAGCTGACTTCACAATGACAAAGGCTGAACTTAAGGATGCTAATGGTAATCCTATTCTTGACGGCAACGGCAATGCTATCAAGTATAACATTCCTAATCCTATCAAGTTCCCGCACAATTCTAAGGCAATGTTGTATCAGGTAGCAGGTGAACCTTCACAGCAGGGTAACTTCGGTTTCTTCGAGTACAGATCACTTACATACATTGATTAATATTTAATTTAAATCTTATAATTTTGGGAGAATATAAAGTATTTTTATGTTCTCCCTTTTTTCGCTAAATTTTGCTTGTTATGAAAAAAATCTTATTACTTGTTGCTGCCGCTGCTTTTGCCGGAGTAACAGTAAACGCTGAAAAGCGAACAAAATCTCAGATTCTTTCTGCAGCTGCTGAAGTTCTTCAGACAAAAGCTTTAAAGACAACTGCTGCAGGACAGAAGTTAGAACTCCAGATTCTCGATAACTCTTTCGCTCAGCTCTCAATCGTAGGCTATCCTACAGGTTCTTACGTAGTAGTAGCTAATGATGATGCAATGCCTGCCGTTATCGGTTATTCTGATTCTAAGTTCGATACAGAAAATATGGCACCCGCGTTCAAGTGGTATCTTGAACTTGCTAATAAGAATATCGAAGAATGTCTTGCAAATGGAACATCTCTTCCCAAGACAAAGATTAATCCTGAATATAAGGAAGAAGTTCCTATGCTCTGTCAGACATTATGGGGACAGGCTGATCCTTTCTTCCGTAAGACTCCAGTAAACGAAGAAGATGGTCAGAACTACGTTACTGGTTGTGTTGCTACTGCAATGGCACAGGCAATGAAGTATTACAACTATCCTGATACTGGTAGAGGTAAGATTAGTTTCACATATACTCCTCCCAAGGGAGAGGGTTCTTCAGGTAAAGTAAGACTTAGATTTGATGAAGAAATGTTCGACTGGAACAATATGCTTAATGAATATGTTCAACATAGATTCACAAATGACGAAGCTGATGCTGTTGCATATCTGATGAAATGTACTGGTGCTTCTGTAAAGATGCAGTATGCATCAAGTGGTTCAGGTGCTTATACACATGACGTACCTACAGCTTTCTATACTTATTTTAAGTATGATCGTTCAATGGACTGCTACAATGCAGGTTATTATACAACAGACGAATGGTATGACATTGCATATCGTTCACTTGATAAAGGATATCCTCTGATTTTCGGTGCAGCTTCTTCTATCGGAGGTCAGGATGCTGGTCATTCTTTCGTCGTAGACGGTTACAATAAAGAAGGTCTTGTTCATGTAAACTTCGGTTGGAACGGCGATGCAGACGGATATTATTCACTTCTTAATATGCACGGATACGATCACGATTTCGAGATGGTTCCTCTTTACAAGCCTCTTGAAAATTCAAAAATTACATCAAAATGGGGTATGTGGGGCAATGTCCTTTCTTATAACCATGGAGATATAAAGGCTCAGATCATCAATACAAGTTCAAGAGACTTTACAGGTAAGGTTGCTGTAATCCTCAAGAGTCTTGCTGACGGTTCTGAACACATGCTTGACTATATGTCTTACAAAGACGAGGGTTACATTAAGGATGGCAGATATCTCAATATAATTGATTATACAGCCAGCGCAGAAATACCTGCTGATTTACCTGACGGCGAATATCGTCTTTTCCTTGCAAGTAAAGGTGCCTGGATGCTCAAGGACGATCCTACAGATAGAAATGGTGAAGAGTATCTTGTAGAAGAAGATGCTTGGCAGCCTGTTCGTTGCAGCGACGGACGTTCTAACAGTCTGCTTGTAACAATTACAGGTGGAAAGAGTGAAGTTAAGCCCGATAACGATCCTACATGGGTTCTTGCAATCGACAATGTAATAACAACAAACCATACATCTGATATCGTTAGAGTTTATGACTTGCAGGGTCGTATGGTTTACACATCAAAGGCAGCAGACTTCCGTATTGCTGATGTTCCCGCAGAAGGAATGCTTGTCATCAAGGAAGGTACTGAAGTTCGTAAAGTAATGAAATAATTAAATTACATTATTTTTATACAAATAAATAAAGGCGTCGGATATTCCGGCGCCTTTATTGTTTTCTGTTATGTATTTGTTATTACATATTATATATATAATGTAATCATCTTCTTTCCTTAAAGAATTTCTGCATAAGAGCCCTACATTCATCTTCAATAACCCCGCCTACTACAATCGTTTTTGGGTGTATAGCTTTGGGCGCAATGTCAGAGAATCCTCTTTTTTCATCGCGTGCCCCATATATTATCCTGGGTATCTGTGCCCATCCTATGGCACCGGCACACATAGGGCATGGCTCTACAGTTACATATAGAGTACATTCTGTAAGATATTTGCCTCCGAGTGCATTTGCTGCAGAAGTGATGGCCAGCATCTCTGCATGAGCCGTAACGTCGCAGAGCGCTTCTGTCTGGTTATGGGCTCTTGCAATTATTTTGTCATTGCATACAATAATTGCACCTATTGGAATTTCACCTTCGCTGTATGCACGTTCGGCTTCGTCAAGAGCTTTTCTCATATAATCTATATCTGTCATAATAAATTTTTTGCAAATGTAATAATTTGAAATGAATTGCTCATCTCATTTCAAAACTATATCTTTAATCATAAATATTTGTTTTCCTCAGTATATAGGTGTATATTTGTAAAATCAATTTGGGAATGTAATGGCAGAACATAACGAACTTGGATACTGGGGTGAAGAAATGGCTGCACGTTATCTTCAAAAGAAAGGATATGTAATATGTCAGCGTGACTGGCGTTTCGGGCATACGGATATAGATATTATTGCCTACGATGGTGAAGAACTTGTCTTTGTAGAAGTGAAGACCCGTAGAAATAATATATTTTGTAATCCAGAGGAAGCGGTTGGCTATTATAAGATAAGGAATCTGGTAAATGCAGCCGAGAATTATGTAACTATCAATCAAATAGACTGCCCGACACGTTTTGATATTGTAACTATTTTGGGTACAAATAGTTCAGAATTTGTTGTTAATCATATAAAAGATGCCTTTTTGCCATAAAAGATAATGTTATATACTAAAAATATTTGTTTTTTTTTGGCTTTACGGAAAATAATAGTATATTTGCAGCGCAATGGATTATTCTGCTTTAAGCAATTAGTAATAAATTATTTTAAACTATAAAAAGAAAAGACTATGAAGAAATTTTTACTCATGGCTGCTCTTGCAGCGGGTACAATGACTGCAAATGCGCAGATGAAATTGAACCCTGAAAAGATTCAGAAGACTGTAGAAAACGCATTCGTTGGCGGTACTGTAGCCAACACAACACGTGCTGCAGAGGTTGTAAACATGTACTACTATCGTCCAATGGGTGTGTTCTACACAGGTTGGAACAAGGGTCTCTTCAACCCCGGTGAAACATTTGCTCCTGCAAATACAGATATTCACTTTGAAGCTGTTTATGCAGATGGTAAGCCTATCTGGGAATATCCTAGCGGAAAAATTGATGGCGCTGGTGAGCCCGAAAGAGCACAGGCTGAAGGTAATACACTTGACATCAACCTGCCGCAGGGTAGATACTTTACTCCTGTACTCGGTAACGCAGAAGATCTTCAGAATGATGTATTCATGTCATCTGGCTATATGAACGTAGGTGGTACATCTCAGATGGGTGAAGGTGAATACAACGGTGAACCCGTATGTGCTGATGCTTTCGCTGTAAACTATGTTCCTACAGGAAACCTTAACTTCCTCCTCAACTATTTCTGTACAGCTAATTCAGAAGCTGACAAGAATGTTTCTGATCAGTTGCTCGGTGGTGGTACATTCAAATCAAAGGGTTTTGGAGAAGTATTCACTTCAAATGCAGAATTCTCAGTTAGAGGATTCGATGCTCTCATGGTTTGTGAAGAAGGTATTGCTGACAAGGTAAGCAAACTGAAGCCTTCTATTATCAAATTTACACAGAGTGGTCAGGAAGTTTTAGCTGATAAGAACTCTCTTACACTTGAATTGACAGAAGTTCAGGCTCCTAACGGTGGTTATGGTGTATATCATTTCTACTATGCAATCAATGGTGATCCTATCAAGGTTGCTCCCGGTGAAATTATCTGTCCGTTAATCGAAACAACAAAGGTTCAGATTTCTCCGGCATTTGACGGTCAGCCCAGATGGGATGAGACAGTTGAAAGCACACTTGGTATCACAACTAAGATGATTCTTGCTGAATCAGACGAAGGTGAAGTATTTGCAAGCTTCCCCTCACTTGGTTTCACATCTAACGAAACAGGTGAAGTTATTTACGCAAACAACTGGTGCTTTGGTCTTGAACTGTCATATGATCCTCAGGGATTCGCTGGTATCGACAACGTAGTAGCTGACGAAGTTGCTGGTAACGGTGCAGTTTACACAGTAGAAGGTGTTAAGGTTTCTAATGGTGACGTAGAGAACCTCCCCGCTGGTGTATACGTAAAGGACGGCAAGAAGTTCGTTGTAAGATAATTATTATCTAAACAATATTTTAATCTCCTTTCCCCAATTGGGGAAGGGAGATTTTTTTATTTATATACTTCTATTCCTTTTGTTTCTTAATGTTTTGAATTTCACAACGATGTAAACACTGTTGACATTGAATTTTTTCTTAACTTAGTAAAGAGTTTTATATAAAAAATGATTAACTTTGCGACAAATTAAGAAACAAGATTTAATAATTATGATTAAACAATTTTTTTCATTAGCGTTATTCATGTCGCTTTCTGCAGGAACTATGTTTGCCCAGAAAGACGGCGGTTTGTCACCTGAGTTTGTTAAGACTCTGCATCAGAAAGAAATGAAGTCTTCATGCAAGGCTCTTCAGAATGCAGCCGCATCAAACTCAATCGATGCACTAGCTAAGAACAATGCCAATAAGGGAGGTCTTGACACTTATTTCAGCAATGAGACAACAAAACAGAGTATTACAGACCAGAAGCAGAGCGGTCGCTGCTGGATGTTCAGCGGTTTCAATGTATTACGCAGTAATTTTGCAAAGCGCACAGACTCTCTGACCGTAGATCTTTCACAGGGTTATCTCTTTGTTTTCGATCAGCTTGAAAAGTCTAACCTTTGTCTTCAGGGAATAATCGACAATGCAGATAAACCAATGGACGACCGTCTGGTACAGTTCTTCTTCCAGCATCCTATCAACGATGGTGGTACATTCTGTGGTGTAGCCGACCTCGTAGACAAGTATGGTCTTGTACCTCATGAAGTAATGCCTGAAACAGTATCTTCAAACGATACACGTAGAATTGGTGCGCTTCTTTCTTCTAAGTTAAGAGAGTTCGGTCTTCAGCTTCGCAAGATGGTTGCCGACAAGAAATCTGATAAGGAAATAAAGGCAGCCAAGGAAGAAATGCTTGGTACAATATACCACATGCTCTGTCTGTCTTTCGGTGCTCCTGTACAGGAATTCGACTATGCTTTCAAGAACGCTGAAGGCAAGACTGTAACAGAAGTTAAGCATTACACTCCTCTTACATTTGCAAAAGAAGTTGTAGGAGAAAAACTTAATGGTACATTCATCATGGTAATGAATGATCCGCGTCACGAATATTACAAGACATACGAAGTAGAGTATGACCGTCACGTTTACGACGGACACAACTGGAAATATCTTAATCTCCCGATGGAAGACATCGCAGAGATGGCTATCGCTTCAATAAAGGGCAACACAAAGATGTACAGCTCTTATGATGTCGGAAAGTTCCTTGATGGCAGCCGTGGTTACAGCAGTCTCGACAACTATGATTACGGATCACTCTTCAACACAACATTCGGCATGAACAAGGCAGAACGTATAATGACATACGACAGCGGAAGTACACACGCTATGACACTTGTAGCTGTAGACCTTGATGCTAATGGCAAGCCTACAATGTGGAAGGTTGAAAACAGCTGGAATGCTACATGGGGTCAGAACGGTTGTCTTATCATGACAAACGAATGGTTCAACGAATTCATGTTCCGTCTTGTTATTAACAACAAGTATGTTCCCGCAAAGATTAAGAAGATGTACGAGCAGAAGCCTATTATGGTAATGCCTGATGATCCTCTGTTCCTTCCGGATGCAGACTAATTGAACATTATCTATAAATTTTAATAAGTCTCGATATAGTAGTTACACTGTATCGAGACTTATTTTTTGTCCCGACTAATATAGTTGTTCATGCTTAATTAAATAGAAATCCTCATAAAACCTTCTAATTTTACACAATGACACTAATGAGAAATCTGTAAGAACAGTTGAAACATGACGTATTTAAAATCAATAATATAAATTATTTATATTTGGATTTCTCCCTATAAAAATATATCTTTGCTAAACATTAACTGTAACATAATAACAGTTTATGTTATAAGCCGAAAGGTCCGACATGCTATAAATACAAAAAATTATGAATACCGAATCTACTTCTACCATGAAAATACAATATCCCGGAACCGAAAAGAAATATATACGCGGACGTATATTCAGCGATGTCATGGTTGGAGTAAGACAGGTTAATCTGTCTCCGTCAGAAATGCTTATAGACGGTAAACTTCAGAAGGTTCCAAATAAACCCATATACATTTACGATAGGACAGGAGCCTACAGTGATGCAGATATAGAAACATCCTATCAGGACGGTCTTCCACAGATACGACGCAACTGGGTGGCTGACCGTAAGAAAGGCGAGACTCAGATGTATTTTGCGAAAAAAGGCGTCATAACACCAGAGATGGAGTATGTGGCAATACGCGAAAGTATGAATGCCAGTATGTTAGGACTGGAAGCTGTTTCGCCAGAATTTGTGCGTAGTGAAGTTGCGGCAGGCAGAGCCGTGATACCTGGAAATTTCAGACATTCGCAGCTCGAACCGATGATTATCGGCAGCAAGTTTTCGGTTAAGACATTTACAAATCTAATAATAGAGAAATATTCCCGAATGGAAAGCTTTAAAGACGTGGAAAATGTACTTCAGTGCTGCAAATGGGGATTTGATATTATCAATGTACTTAACAGATGCGTAGATGTTACTTACGACCGAATGATACGTAACGTGCCCATACCAATGGAATGCACATCTATAATTGATGCATACAGAAGGGTAGACGATGATGTTAAGAAACTATCGTGGGAATTCTTTAAAGATGTAATACAGGAACAGACAGAAACAGGATTAGACATACTAAACATACATTGTGACAACTTGAATATAGAGTCGCGTCAGCCTGCCCATAATATGAGTATCGGTGGGTCCATCATGAACAAATGGTGCATCATAAATGAAAAGAGTAACTTTATTTACGAACATTTTGATGATATCTGCGATATTTGTGCAGCGACAGACACCGTGATACATTTGTCAAGCACTTACCGTCCCAGCTGCATTTATGACAGTAACAATCAGAACAATGTACTTGAAAAGAAACTGATGTCCGAACTTATCAGGGTGGCAGACAGCAAGAATGTCCAGATTTTAGTAGAAGGATTCGGTTTCAGCTCGTTAGACAAATTAAGACAGAATGTGGAAATACAGAAGCAATACTGTTCGGATACGCCTTTTAATACGAGTATTCCTTCTGTCGTAGACATAGCACTGCCATATATAAATATTTCGAGAACTATAGGTTCAAGCGTTGCCGGTTATCTTGGGGCGAGCCTGCTGTGTTATGATATCTTTCAGAGAGACCTCCTTGACCATGATGCAGTATGCAGACGCGATGCTGTAGCTTTTAACATATCCGCGCATGCTGTAAATCTTGCCAGGGGATATATGGATACCGCATTAAGGAATAATGCTTCGCACAGAGCATTTAAGGAAATGAGAATAGATGATATATGCAATCTGTCCATCGACCCTGAAGAGACCAGACGATTCTTGGAAAAGCGATTAAACAATCCTCTTGTAGTAGGTAAGGCAACCTTAATTTAAGTACAAAGTCCCTGTTACATTCAATGTAGCAGGGACTTTTCTTATACAATTCTATTTGTGGTTAGAATTATGTATATTCTTATAAAACCGGATGATGCATCTTACTTTATAAACTTACGGACAATTGTATTCTTACCAGTTGTTACGCGTACCATGTAGATGCCCTTTGACAAAGATTCTGTAGATACCACGTTGTTCTCTGACATTAATACAAGTTCGCCGTTAGAACTGAAAACTTCTATCTTTATCTTGCCGTCTGCGTTACATACTATGCTGCTGCCGTTGATAGATACTGCGTCATTTTCAGCATCGCTTATACCCGTCGGAATATTGTTTATGTCGCCGTATAAACCAACATTGTCGATAGTCATGAAATAACCGTCAGGAGTTGTAAGACGGAATGCGATAAATATATTCTGGTTTGCAAATGCAGACAGGTCGAGACCGCGTGTGGACGGATTTATTGCAAAGTTCTCTTTCTCTATGCCTGCAACCTTAGTAAAGCTTGAAAGTTCTGTATCTGTCGTAGAAACGAGAACTTCGTAATTCTCTGCATATTTACTGCCAGAATCTCCTGAGTTGGCTGTCCATACTATTTCTGCGCCCTTAGAGCCTACGTAGATGCTGGGAAGGATACACCAGCGGTCCGCTCCGTTTGTAGCATTATCAAGCCAAGAAGCAGAAGCTAACATCCATTCGCCATAATATTCGTTTTTATTGATTTTAATGGGGGCCCAGGCCTCGTTGTTAGGGAATACATCGTTAAGACCGGTGTTTACTGTACCGTCGTCAGCAACTTTGATGATGAAACCTTCTGGAACTTTACCACCTTCGAAATCGTACATTATTTCAGCATTACCTAAAACCTTGAAGTCGTATGTCAGATAGTTATTCTCTGTGTTCTGTTCTTCTTTTGCACTTGTGACTGAAATCTTCAGCTGGTGCATGCCTTCAGATAAGTTCGCAAATCCGTCGCTAATCTTTATGCGCTGTGTCTCTTCGCCCTTCATGTTAGATGTCTTGTCATGTAAAACTACATCGTCTATCGTTGCAGTAACCTTTACATTTTCAACATCAAGCACACCGTTGTTAATAACAGAGAAAATAAGATCTTTGCGCATTTCCTTGCGGATATATCCGTTTGCACAAGATTCCAGAGGAGCGATTCTTAAGTCGTTCTCAATGTTTTCTACCTTGTTTATAGAGAAGTCGTCTATACAGATGATGTTCTCGTCAGGCATGCTTTCAGACTTGAAACCGAAATAATAAATACCAGCCTTTGTAATATGTATGATATTAGCAGATTCCTTATACTTAGGTTCGTTAATGTTCTCGTACTTTACAATCAGATTAGTCATAGCTTCTGGAGCAGCCTTGTCACAATAATACAGTGAAAGGTTTTCTTCGTGGTCGCAGCTATACCAGAATTTTACAGCATAGTATCCTTCTTCCATGATTATAGGTTCTAATATAAACCAGTCGTTACCAGGATTATTCTTGCTATACCAGTATACCATAGAATAGTCGCCCGTGCGTGAGAATAAAGAGAAGAAACTATTTTCGTGTCTTGACCATTTTCCGTTCTTTCCGTCTTGAGGATCTTCGTTGAGATCAAATATCAGAATATCTTCGATGCCGTCAGTATTTTCAAAACTGTTGCTGTAAGGTACAGACTGCGGACCTTTATGACGCAGTTTTATGCTTTGTTCGTTGTTTTCAGGAATCTCGTCGCTGGCTACTACGTTAGCCTTGATTTCGTAAGTGCCAATAGCAGAGAAGTCAGCCTTCTGAAGGAATGTGTAGTCAAGTTTTGCTCCAGGAGCAATTTCCTGTGTGATTTTTTCTGTTACCGCAGCCTCATTGTTAACCTGATAACTTACATCAAAGTTTGAAGCAGCTTTAACACCATTGTTTGCAATTGTTATGGTAATATCTTCTGCTCCCATCTCGTAACCAGATTCAACAGTCTTTATAGCCTCTATGGCAATGTCATTGCCTTCGGCAGGAGTAAGTCTGACGTTACGTATATAAATCTTAAACTTGTCAGGGTCGCTCTTTGCATGGAATCCGATGTAGATGTCCTGTGCGCTGTTTACAGATATCAGCTGTCGTGCAGTGGCATAGTTCTCACTGTTTACTATTGTGCCGAGGTCCATGATTAAGTTTACAAGTGATGTGACTTTAGGTTCCGAACCATAAAAGACGTCCATCTTTTCACCCATAGAACTTCCCATATATTCGTATTCCAGCATGTAAGCTCCTGGTTCCTGTATTTTTATCACAGGAGAGATGAGCCAGTCGTCAGCTACATTATATGAATAAGGATAGTGAGCTACTTTATTTTCGTCATTATACTGCCATGTTGTTTCATCGGCATTGTTGTCGACTACGGTCCACTTTGCAAATTCTTGATTAGTAGTAAGAGAGCTTTCAAATACCGGAGGATTTCCTGCCAATGCTGCTATAGCAGAACAAAAAGCAGAAATAAAGATAAAGAACTTTTTCATAAATATCAAATTGTTTAAATCATACATTCAGTTTTAATTTTTTCAATGCGATAAGTTTTCGCCAATTAATTCGATACATAAACCTATGTGTATTAAGTTTTAAGTATCTTTCATTAATTTCTTTTTGCAATATATGAATAAAAGTAATATGCGTACAAGGATATTTTATATATTTAACAATATAAGTGTGTAATTTACAATGGTTTGTAAATGTTAAATATATAAGTACTGTCTTACGTATATGTTTTTTATAGTATTAATATACAGGGTATTAAATTTTTACGTGTTTATTGTTAGTTAATATAAATATAAAGATATTAACATTAATAACGTTCCAATACACATTCGTTAAAGTTTTATCAAGTAGTTGTATTTATATATATTAACATATATATAAGACACAAGGCACGTTAGCATAGTAAACAAGGTGTGTTTACAATGAAAACATCCCTTGTCTGTGTGCTATTGCAGCTATGCTTGCAAACAAGTACACCTGCGTTACCTTGTAAAGATATAAAAGACACGTTTATGATATTGTTGTATTTGAAACAAATTGCAGAATATGAGCATTAAGCAAAGGTGGTATGTTTGTACATCTCATGGTGTGATGCTTTTTAAGAAAAATAAATCTACCATATCAATAATCTGTTTCGTGATATTAATCCATAATAATGTAGAATGGATTGTTTTGTTGGGACAGCCATATAAAGTATTGGTCGCATAAAACAATGTTATACAAAAAAAGACGGACAATGTATTGCCCGTCTTTATATTCTGTAAGAAATACGTACTAAACGTTGTTTCTCTTTCTTTCAAGGTGATTAAGTATAATCTTACGCATACGCATGCTCTTAGGAGTAACCTCTACAAGCTCGTCGCTCTTAATATATTCCAGAGCTTCTTCAAGTGAGAGAATTACGCGCGGAACGATACGAGCCTTTTCGTCAGAGCTTGCTGCACGGACATTGGTAAGCTGTTTAGCCTTGCCAACGTTTACAACAAGGTCGTTGTCGTGAACATGCTCGCCTACAACCTCACCTGCATAAACTTCGTCTCCCGGATCGATGAAGAACTTACCACGATCTTGAAGTTTATCTATTGCATAAGCATAAGAAGGTCCTGTTTCCATGGCAATCATACTGCCGTTTACGCGGCGTGTGATTTCTCCCTTGAATGGCTGATAGTTCTTAAAGCGATGAGCCATGATGGCCTCGCCCTGACTTGCTGTCAGAATATTGGTACGCAGACCGATGATACCACGTGAAGGAATCTCAAATTCAATATTTACGCGGTCACCCTGGTTGTCCATTGATGTCATCTCACCCTTACGGCGTGTAACAAGGTCAATCATCTTACTGCTGAATTCTTCTGGAACATTGATTGTAAGTTCCTCGATAGGTTCGCACTGAACACCATCTATTTCTTTCATGATAACCTGCGGCTGTCCTACCTGTAACTCATAACCTTCGCGACGCATTGTTTCGATAAGTACAGAGAGGTGGAGCACACCACGTCCGCTTACTACCCAGCGGTCAGTTGTTCCGTCTACCTGCTTTACTCTAAGAGCAAGATTCTTTTCAAGTTCCTTCTCAAGACGGTCGCCAATATGACGGCTGGTAACATACTTGCCTTCACGACCGAAGAAAGGAGAGTCGTTGATAGTGAAAAGCATACTCATCGTAGGTTCGTCGATTGCAATAGGAGGCAGAGGCTCAGGGTTTTCAAAGTCACAGATTGTATCACCAATTTCAAAGTGCTCAAGTCCTATAATAGCACAGATGTCGCCACTGGTAACTTCGTTAGTCTTTACATGGCCCATACCTTCGAATGTGTGCAGTTCCTTAATCTTTGTCTTTTCGACAGAACCGTCACGATGTGATATGGTAACATTCATGCCTTCTTTCAGTGTTCCGCGGTGAACACGGCCCACAGCGATACGTCCGGTATAGTTAGAGTAGTCGAGTGATGTTATAAGCATCTGTGGAGTACCCTCGATTACTTTAGGTGCGGGAATTACTTCGATAATCTTATCGAGGAGATATGTAATGTTGTCTGTAGGTTTCTTATAGTCTTCGCTCATCCAGTTGTTCTTTGCAGAACCATAGACTACTGGGAAGTCAAGCTGATCTTCTGTAGCATTGAGCGAGAACATCAGGTCGAAAACCATTTCGTAAACTTCTTCAGGACGACAGTTAGGCTTATCAACCTTGTTAACAACAACAATAGGCTTAAGACCAATCTGCAATGCTTTCTGCAGAACGAAACGTGTCTGAGGCATAGGACCTTCGAAAGCATCTACAAGCAGAATGCAGCCGTCTGCCATGTTAAGCACACGTTCTACCTCGCCACCGAAGTCAGAGTGACCCGGGGTGTCAATGATATTTATCTTGGTGCCTTTATAATTGATTGAAACGTTCTTTGACAAAATAGTAATACCTCTTTCACGTTCCAAGTCGTTGTTATCCAAAACCTGACCGCTCATATCCTGACCTTTTCTGAACAGGTTGCCGGCCATCATCATCTTATCGACCAATGTAGTCTTACCATGGTCAACGTGAGCTATAATAGCAATGTTTCTGATATCTTGCATAATCTACCTTAAAAATCAGTTGCAAAGTTAATAATTAATATGAAGAATAAAGCAATTATACCTTAAAATGCATAATGTTGTACAAATATTATGATGATTATGTACTAATATACAGGTATTATAGTTTCCCTTCCTCTCTGTAACTGTAATATCGCCCGTCGGTTACGATGATGTGGTCGAGGAAGAAAATGCGCATAGTGTCGCAAGCCTTTTTTATGCATTCCGTGATTTTGTCATCGTTTCTGCTTGCGGTGGGATTGTTGCTGGGGTGGTTGTGGCAGAGTGCCAGTACAGTGGCGTTGTTCAGCAAAGCCTCTTTCATTATAACCCTTACGTCTACGGATGTTTCGCTAAGTCCTCCGTGTGATATACGTCTGGCTTTGATGAGTCTGTAATTCTGATTCATGAGCAGAATCCATGCTTCCTCTACGTCGAGATCCTGCATTTTAGGCAGCATGTATTCATATATGTTTACAGGCGAACTGAGGTCCGTTCTTGTTTCTGCATCCTGTAATTGCCTGCGTTTGCCTAATTCGCATGCTGATAAAATAGTGACAGCCTTGGCAGGTCCAAGTCCCTTATATTCCGACAGTTCGCTTACTGTCTTTTTGCCAAGAGTGTTAAGATTATTGTTGCAGTCGTGTAATACTCGTTGCATCAGCTGTACTGCCGATTCTTCTGTCGATCCAGAACCTATAAGTATTGCTAATAGTTCGGCATTGCTCAGTGCCTCGGCACCGAGTGCCATCATTTTTTCTCGCGGGCGATCTTGTTCAGCCCATTGGTTAATGTTTAGTTTTAATTTTCCTTCAGGCATTTATTTGTAAAAATTCTTCTCGAAGGCACGGAATTCATCTTTACCTTGCACGCAGCGTTTCCACCATGCCTCGATAAAACCGAAACCGTATCCTGACAGTTGGATAAAGGCAGCTGCAATGCTCAGGATGCCAATTTTTATGCTGCGATTCTTTATCGAAGAGTCGATAGCAATCACAGCAGCATAGAATAAAATGGGCAGCCATGGCAGGGCACACATATAATACCAGCGGTGAATATCGTCGAATTCCATGAGTGCACGTCCAACTGCGGATATAAGAATGAGAAGAATGCAGCCTACGGTGAACACCATAGGTAGCAGATGTACTAATTTGAGCGATTCGGGATATTTCTTGTACAGGTTTATGCGTGCTATGCCGCTATTATAAACCTGACGGAAAAATTTACGGAAGTCGGTGCGTCGTTTATGCCATACCCATGCCTCAGGGAACAGGCGGCATTTGTATCCTGCCTTGAAGATTCGTATACTGAAGTCTATATCCTCTCCGAATCGCATTTTAGAGAATCCGCCTAGTTTCATATATACGTCGCGGCGTATTCCCATATTGAAAGAACGAGGATAAAATTTATCAAGCTTTTTCTTTCCACCGCGTATACCGCCGGTAGTAAAGAAACTTGTCATGGAATAGCTTATGGCCTTCTGTGTGTCAGTAAACGAAGGATGTGCGCTGTCCGGACCTCCGAAAGCATCGCTTGGTTCTCTGTTCAGTTCGGCTTCAACTTCTTTAAAGTAGTCCTGTGGCACCACCACGTCAGAGTCGACGACTATCAGATACTCTCCTTTGCTTCGTTCAGCTCCATAGTTTCTGCTCTGTCCGGGTCCCGAGTTCTCCTTGTAATAATAATGTATATCAAGTTTATCGGAATATTTCTTTACTATGTCTTCGCATTTTACCTTCGAGCCGTCTTCCACAATTATTACTTCAAAATCTTTGAACGACTGTCTTGTAAGACTGTCTAATAATTCGTCCACTTCGTTGGGGCGGTTGTATACGGGAACTATGAGAGAGTATTTCATGTTTTTAAAGATAGTATCGCTTGGTCAGTGTAAGGCACCTTCCGTATAGATAAATTAAAAAACGGGAACTCAAAATATTTGTGTTCCCGTATATTGTTGTTTAAGTAAGTCTTATTCCTTAACGCGACCTACGTAAGAACCGTCGCGTGTGTCAACCTGTACCTTGTCACCTTCGTTGATGAACAGAGGAACGCGGATTTCAACGCCTGTTTCAAGTGTAGCGGGCTTCAGTGTGTTTGTAGCTGTATCGCCCTTGATTCCAGGTTCGCTGTGAGTAACTGTGAGGACTGTCTTCTGAGGCATTTCAGCATAAAGGATAACGCCCTCGTCAGCATCAGATACAACGTCTACAATATCGTTTTCCTTCATGAAATCGAAACCAGTGATAAGGTCCTTGTTGATGGGCACCTGATCGTATGTTTCCTGATTCATGAACATATATCCCTCGGGAGATTCGTAGAGATACTGGTAGGGACGGCGAGTAACCATAACGTCCTGAAGTTTGAAACCAACCTGGAATGTTCTTTCGAGAACGTTACCTGTTGTTACGTTTTTCAGTTTTGTACGCATGATAGTGTTACCCTTGCCCGGTTTCATGTGGTTGAAGTCGATGCAGATGAAAATCTGGTTGTCCAGACGGATGCATGTACCTTTCTTAATTTCTTGTGAATTAATCATTTCTATTTAAATTTTATCGTTATTGCTCCTTATGTTTCTTTTGACGGTGCAAAGTTAGTACAATTTTAGGGAAAAACATAAAAGAAACCAATAAAAACATATAATTCTTTGTTATTTAAAAAGAAATGAGTAATTTTGCAGCCCATAGTGTGAAAATAATATCATAAAATAAACAAAGACAATGAAAAGAACATTTCAGCCGCACAACAGAAGAAGAGTGAACAAGCACGGCTTCCGTCAGAGAATGGCAACAAAGAATGGTCGTCGTGTACTTAGTGCACGTCGTGCTAAAGGACGTAAGAAATTAACAGTATCTAGCGAGCATCACGGAAAGTAATTTCGTGTCGAAAGATACCGATTGTAACGTAAAAACAGAAAGAAGTAAAGTAAACACTTGCTTCTTTCTGTTTTTTTTGTAACTTTGTAATCTGAAAACCATATATAATATATGAAGGTTAAGGATATATTTGCACTAAGAAAGAAACACTATGTGCTGAGCAATATTCTGGGCATTGTAATTGTCGGATTGCTGCTCCTGACAGGTGTTATCTATGGTCTTGACAGTTACACAAGGCATGGTGAAGAAATTGTAATCCCCAATTTGTATGAAAAATCGCTGTCGGACGCTAAACGTGAACTTGGTACGATGGAACTTAACGTATGTGTCAGCGATACGGGATATGTAAAGAAACTTGCTGCCGGATGTATCTTGGATCAGATTCCTGAGGCAGGAACCAAGGCTAAGGCCGGACATACTATATACGTAGTCATTAACGCATCGTCATCTCCGTATATTACTATTCCAGACATAATTGATAATAGTTCTTTGCGTGAAGCTGAAGCCAGACTCAGGGCTCTTGGCTTTAAGCTCGCTCCTGCAAGACTCATCGCGGGCGAGAAGGACTGGGTGTACGGAATAGAGTATAACGGCAGAGACCTTTCTGCGGGTGACAGAGTTCCGGCAGGAAAGGAATTATGTGTAGTCGTAGGTGACGGCTCTACTAATCTTGACGAGAATCTGGATTCGCTGAATGACAGCACACAGGTTATATTTGATGTGGCTGGTGGAGAAGACAATTTTGAAATAATATTATGATAGCTGCAGGAAATTTGGAAGAATTGGAAGAAAGAAGTCTCGATATGGCGTATGATGCTGATATCGAAGATGACGAACAGACTCAGCTGTATGAACATTTCAGAGTTGTTGCTGATAAAAAGCAAGATCCACTGAGAATAGATAAGTTTCTGCTGACGCGTCTGCATGACACGAGCAGAAATAGAATACAGAAGGCGGCAGATGCAGGGTTCATTCATGTGAACGAGCGTCCTGTGAAGAGTAATTACAAGGTCCGTCCGTGTGACGTGATAACCATAATGCTCGACCGTCCGCATTATGACAATACTATTGAGGCTCAGGATATACCTCTTGACATCGTTTACGAGGATAGTGATCTGATGGTGATAAACAAGCCGGCGGGCATGGTCGTACATCCTGGTTGTGGAAATTACGACGGTACGCTTGTCAATGCAATAGCATGGCATCTTAAGGATGTTCCAGATTACGATCCTAACGATCCGGAAGTGGGACTTGTTCATCGTATAGACAAGGATACAAGCGGTCTTCTTGTTGCAGCTAAGACTCCTACGGCAAAGACCAAACTTAGTCTGCAATTCTTTAATAAGACCACGCATAGAAGTTATAATGCTCTGGTGTGGGGAAACTTTGAAGAAGATGAAGGACGTATTGAAGGAAATATAGGTCGCGATCCTAAGGACCGTCTCAGGATGGATGTCTTTCCACCTGATTCGGGTATCGGAAAGAGTGCCGTAACACATTATCGTGTTCTTGAACGTTTCGGATATGTGACACTTGTGGAATGTATTCTTGAAACAGGACGCACACATCAGATACGTGCACACATGAAACACATAGGACATCCGTTGTTCAGTGATGAACGTTATGGCGGAAATGAAATCCTTAGAGGTAATCGTACTGGAAGTTACAGACAGTTCATACAGAACTGTTTCGAACTCTGTCCGCGTCAGGCATTACATGCACTGACATTAGGTTTCGTTCATCCCACGACAGGAAAAGAAATGAATTTTACATCAGAACTTCCCGATGACATGCAGCAGCTGCTTGAAAAATGGCGCCGTTACATGCAGTCGGCTGGAATATAGAATAAACTTAGCATAGAAAATTTTAAAAGCATGAAAAGAAATATTGCAATAGTATGCGGTGGAGACTCATCGGAGTATGAGGTTTCCATGAAGTCAGCCAAGGGACTTTACTCGTTCTTTGACAAAGAACGTTATAACGTTTATATTGTATGCCTGAGTTCACAGGACTGGCATGTAGAACTTAACGACGGAACTACGGTACGAATTGACCGCAATGATTTCTCGTTCATGGAAGGTGACAAGAAGAAAACTTTCGATTATGCTTACATCACAATACATGGAACACCTGGTGAAAACGGACTTTTACAGGGATATTTTGACCTTTTAGGTCTGCCTTATTCTACCAGCGGTGTATTAGTCGAGGCTCTCACATTCGATAAGTTTGTTTTCAATCAGTATATAAAGAGCTATGGCGTACGCGTTGCTGACAGTATGCTTGTACGCAGAGGTTTTGAAAACGAAATTGATGAGGCTGAAATTGAAAAGCGTCTCGGAATGCCTTGTTTCGTAAAACCTGCTGCTGACGGAAGCAGTTTTGGCGTTTCTAAGGTGAAAAACGCCGACCAGCTTGCACCTGCAATCCGCAAGGCTATGATGGAAAGCGACGAGGTTATGATAGAATCTTACATTGAAGGAACTGAAATATCTATAGGATGTTACAAGACCGAGAAGAATTCTGTCGTATTCCCGCCTACTGAAGTAGTGACAAATAACGAATTCTTTGACTTCGATGCAAAATATAACGGACAGGTGGATGAAATTACTCCAGCCCGTATAAGTGAAAGTACGACAGAGCGTGTACAGAAACTTACCAGCGCCATCTATGATATCTTAAAATGTAACGGTATAATACGTATAGACTATATCATTACGCATGTCAAGGAAGATGGTAAGGACGTAGATAAAATAACGATGCTCGAAGTAAATACCACACCTGGAATGACACCGACAAGTTTCATTCCGCAGCAGGTTCGTGCAGCAGGACTCGATATCAAAGATGTACTGACGGACATTGTAGAAAATCAGTTTTAAAGACACTTTATTAAATACTTGAATCATGAATATACCTGAAAAATTTGATGAAATAAGACCATTTGAGCCTGAAGAATTACAGGCAGTGTATGACAGACTGCTTGCTGACGATATGTTTAAGGGCGTAATAAATTATGTCCTTCCGGGGGTGCCGTTCGAAAAGGTTGCAGCCATGATGCATTCCTGTGACACTAATCTTAAGTTTCAGAAGACTTTCTGCTATGGTTTCTTAAATCATCTGTTGGAAAAGGCTTCCACAGGTATGGATTTTGATTTTGAGAGTATTGATACTTCAAAACGTTATACATTTATAAGCAACCATCGTGACATCGTTCTCGATTCTGCTTTTCTTTGTAAAGTGCTTCTTGAAGCCGGATTCTCTAACACATGTGAAATTGCAATAGGTGATAATCTCCTTTCGCTTCCATGGGTAAAAGATCTGGTTCGTGTAAATAAATCATTTATAGTTCAGCGTGCACTTACACCGAGGCAGATGCTGATGTCGAGTATTCGTCTTTCTGAGTACATGCATTTTGCAATTGCAGAGAAAAAAGAGAACGTCTGGATTGCCCAGCGTGAAGGTAGGGCAAAGAATTCTGATGACCGCACACAGACGGCACTTCTAAAAATGTTATCCATGGGTGGTAGCGGCAGTGTTATAGAACGTCTGCAGCAACTGCATATAGTTCCGTTGTCTATTTCGTATGAATATGACCCGTGCGATTTCCTTAAGGCCGCAGAAATGCAGATGAAACGTGATGATGCATCGTTTAAGAAATCAGCTCACGATGACGTTGTAAGTATGCGTACCGGTATAATGGGATATAAAGGTCATATACATTATCATTGTGGTGAATGTGTAGACGAATATCTTGGAGGACTTGATGAATCTCTCGGCAAGACAGAAATATACGAAAGTCTCGCAAAACAAATGGATCGCAGTATTCATAGCAATTATATGCTTTTTGCTGGCAACTATGTTGCGTTAGATCTTTATAAGAATACTAACGAGTATTCAGATAAGTATACAGCAGAGGAAAAGTTACGATTTGAAAAATATTTAGCCGGACAGTTACAGAAAATAGATATTCCTAACAAGGATGAAGAATTCTTACGTGATAGAATCCTTGAGATGTATGCAAATCCTGCTATCAATTATCTTAATGCCAAATGACAAGAATCGTTACCTTTATAGCTCTGCTTTTTGTCATGATACTCTCTTCGTGCGAGAATGATCCGTATGACAGCGGTGACGGAGAACTGTCACATGTAACAACGGCTTTTGGCGAAACTTCGTACAATATGGAGGGACGTGCTTTTAAGTTTGTTACAGACGAAGATAAGGTCCTTAACTTTACAGAGCCATACGGCAAGGCCAATGCTGACATGTCAGGAAAACAGCAGAGATCTTTGCTTTATTACTATCTGACTGATGATAAGAATAAGGTAAAACCTTATGTGATAATCAATGTTCTGACAACAGATGTTATAGACCGTGATAAGGTGAAACATGAAAATGATGATCCTATAAAGGTTGATGCAGTATGGCTGAGTGAAAACAAAAAGTATATCAATCTGTCGTTAAAAATTAAAACTTCGAGTCCGGAGGATAGCAGTCTCAAACACAAGTTAGGAATGCTTTATGAAGGCTGTGAAGACGGAACGGCAAAGCTGCGCTTAATTCATGATGACGGTAATATTCCTGGCAACTATACAGTAAGTATATATTTTAGTGTAAGGGTAAGTTCCGTATTGGAAAGAGATTCTTCATGCAGTATGCTGATTGTAAGTGCAATGACACCGGACGGATTGAAAGATTTTGAAGTGAAACTTAGATAAAACAATAGAATTTTTATGAAAAAGATAAAAGCAGCTGTTGTAGGTTATGGCAATGTAGGTAAATTTACTGTACAGGCGCTGAGAGAATCGCAAGATTTTGAGATAGCGGGAATTGTTCGTCGCTCTACAAGTGAAGAAACGCCGCTTGAAATAAGTGATTGTAAAATAGTAAAAGATATAAGAGAACTTGGTGATGTTGATGTGGCAATATTATCGACACCATCACGACTCTGCCGCGAGTATGCAGAAGAAATCCTTTCTTATGGAATAAATACTGTAGATAGTTTTGACATTCACACTGAAATCGTAGACTATCGTGCTGCACTTATGCCTATATGTAAGAAAAATGGTGCAACAGCCATAATATCAGCAGGGTGGGATCCTGGTTCTGACAGTATCGTTCGTACACTTATGCGCGGACTGGCCCCTAAAGGCATCACATTTACTAACTTTGGTCCGGGTATGAGTATGGGACATTCTGTGTGTGTACGAGGAAAAGAAGGCGTGAAAGATGCGATATCAATAACTGTTCCCATAGGCGAGGGATTACACAGACGAATGGTGTATGTAGAACTTGAAGATGGAGCACGAATAGAAGATGTTGCGCAGGCTGTAAAGAATGATTCTTATTTCGTAAACGATGATACACATGTAATAGCAGTGGATTCTGTAGACGAGCTCCGTGATATGGGACATGGTGTAAACATGGTTCGTAAAGGCGTCAGCGGAATAACGCACAATCAGAATTTTGAATTTAACATGTCAATAAATAATCCTGCACTTACAGGACAGATGCTTGTCAATGCTGCACGCGCTTCAATGAAACAGCAGCCAGGATGTTACACTATGATTGAAATTCCTGTTATCGACATGCTTCCTGGAGACAGAGAAGACCTTATACGTAAGTTAGTCTGAGTTTTGTTATGGCAGAGAAACTGATTATAGAAGGAAATACAAAAGAAGAACTCTATGCTACAATGCTGCCACAGATAGTATCTGTGGTAGAGCTTGAGGATGATCCTGTAGCAAACATGGCTAACGTTGCAGCCTGTATACAGGAAACTTTTCATTTCTGGTGGACAGGATTCTATAGAGTTAAAGAAGGTGTGCTGGTGTTAGGTCCGTTCCAGGGTCCGCTTGCATGCACTCGTATAAAGAAGGGACGCGGAGTCTGCGGAACAGCATGGCAGGAAGCTAAAACTATCGTAGTGCCTGATGTTGATAAATTTCCAGGACACATTGCATGCAGCAGCGCCTCACGCTCAGAGATAGTTGTACCATTTTTTAAAGATGGAGAAATCGCAGGAGTATTGGATATAGATAGTGAGAAACTGAATACTTTTGATGATACTGATAAACTGTGGCTTGGAAAACTTATTTCAGCAATAAGTGAAAAGATAACAGAATAAATATATATTTATTTGACAGAAACGTTTTTTTGTATATATAAATAAAAATCCCCGCAATCTGAATAGATGCGGGGATTTTTTAATGCCTTTAAGCAATGTCTGCAATTACTTACGCAGACCGAGAGCCTTGATCAGTGCACGATAGCGCTCGATATCAATGTCATACAGATAATCGAGGAGCGAACGACGCTTACCTACCAAACGAGTCAGTGCTCTTTCAGTGCTATAATCTTTACGGTTCTTCTTAAGATGTTCCGTCAAATGGGCAATACGGTATGAGAACAATGCTACCTGGCTTTCAACTGAACCAGTATCAGAGTTAGACTTTCCGTACTTACCAAAGATCTCTTGTTTTTTTGCTTGATCTAAATACATAGTACTTATAATTACTTTATTTTTATTAAATGCGGTGCAAATTTAAGCATTATTGATGAAACGACCTACAAATATTACGTTTAATTGATGTTTTAGTGCTATAATCTGCAATTTGTGCTCTTTTATACACTTTATATCCTTACTTTGAAGGATAATTTAGGTTGTCGTACTTAATATTGTCCAAAACTTCGTTTATGAATTTAGCTGATTCCCAGCGAGCCATTGGAAGGTCGTGAAGCAGATAATTACCACAGTCTTCTGGTTTCGCTCCGGGAATTTCACCTGTGTAGTCGGCAATAAACTGGAATGTACGGCGCATGAGAGATACAATGTCTTCTGATTTTAAATCACCTCTTATAATAAGATAGTTACCTGTCAGACATCCCATAGGTCCCCAATAAATAATTTTGTCCTTCCACTCGTTATCGTTGCGAAGGTATGTTGCAGCTAAATGCTCAATTGTATGCAGAGCACCAATGTGCATTGCTGGTTCGCGATTGGGCTCTTTCATACGGATGTCGAATGTGGTGATTGTCTCTCCGCCAGCAATATCTTTTCTTGAAACGTATATACCGCGTTTCAGTCTGTTATGATCTATTGTAAAACTTGCTATCTTTTCCATTTTATATACTTTCTAAGAAACTCTTTGTAACATTAAACGAACCATCTGCCATCTGATTCCAGAAATCATAATATTGCGATGCATCCGTATCTTTTAATGGAATGTCGCTTATAATTCTAAAACTGATGAAAGGAATGTTGTATACATAACATGTCTGTGCAATGGAACAGCTTTCCATGTCAACAGCCTGTGCCGTTGGAAAGTTTTCGAGAATGCCGCGCATCTTGTCTTTACTGTCCACAAACCATTCTCCAGTTACGATAAGTCCCTTGCGGATGTGAATGCCACAGTTAAGATTCATGGCTTTTTCTACAAGATTCTCCGGACATTTGAAAGCTGCTGGCATACCCATGAGCTGGCCGAATTCGCATTCTTTACCACAATATGCGTCATGATAACGACATTCGGTGGCCACTACAACATCCTTGATATTAAGTGAAACATCGGCACCGCCGGCTACACCTGTAGAAATAATAAGTTCTGGATGGTAGTTGTTAATCATCTCAACGGCACCAATTGTAGAATTAACTTTTCCGATGCCGCACTGCTGCATAATAACCTCGTTGTTTCCTATTCTGCCCATAACAAAATCTTTACTGTTATGATGCTCGGTAACAGAATGCGACAGGAGTGTGGTAAGTTGTTTGAACTCTTTCTCCATCGCTACAATAATTCCTATTCTCATGTCTTTTAATGAAAGATTTGTCTGCAAAAATACTGTTTTTTTTGTAAATAGTGCTTATTCTTATGCCTTTTAAGTAACTTTGCAGCATTAATGCTAAACCTATATTCATAAAATGAAGACTTTAAAACAATATCTGCCGGACATCCTGGCAATTGTTATTTTTGCAATAATCTCGTTTGCTTATTTCTTTCCTGCCGACATAGAAGGAAGAATCTTATATCATAACGACTCTTCGGCTGGTAGAGGATTGGGACAGGAAGCCCTTGAGTATCGACAGAGCACAGGAGAAGTTACTCGTTGGACTAATTCTGCATTCGGAGGTATGCCTACGTATCAGATGTCGCCGTCGTACGATAGTACCGATAGTCTTACATTCTTTGAAAACCTTTATCACCTTTGGATGCCTGATTATGTGTGGTATCTGTTTGCTTATCTGCTGGGATTCTATATCCTTTTGAGAGCATTCGATTTTCGTAGGTCTTTAGCTGCTTTAGGTTCGATAATATGGGCATTCTCAACATATTTCCTTATTATTATAGCAGCAGGACATATATGGAAAGTCATGGCTCTGGCTTATCTGCCGCCTATGATTGCCGGTGTTGTACTTGCATATAGAGGAAAACTTCTGCCAGGTTTCATTGTTACTGCAATATTCTCGGCATTTGAAATTCATGCGAACCATGTGCAGATGACATATTATTATCTGTTTATCATCTTCTTCATGTTTATAGCTTTCCTTGTTGAGGCAGTTAAGAAGAATGAAGTTCGTAAATTTTTACGTGCCACGGCGGTCTGTATCGCTGGTGCTGCCATAGGTATAGCTATTAATATTTCAAATCTTTATCATACATGGGAATATTCTAAGAACAGTATGCGAGGAAAAGGTGAACTTGTTCAGAAAAATCCTCAGCATAAGAGTACTTCGGGTCTTGACAGAGATTATATAACACAGTGGAGTTATGGTACTGGAGAAACTTTCACTCTTCTTGTTCCAAATACAAAGGGTGGTGCATCGGTTCCTCTTTCAATGAATGAGAAGGCAATGGAAAAAGCCGATCCTAATTTTATGCCGATATATAATCAGCTTGGACAATATTGGGGTGAACAGCCTGGTACGAGCGGTCCTGTATATGTAGGTGCTTTTGTACTGTTCCTGTTCATATTAGGATTGTTTATTGTTAAAGGTCCGATGAAATGGGCTCTGCTTGCAGCAACAATTTTGTCTATACTGTTGTCGTGGGGTAAGAACTTCATGCCACTTACTGACATCTTTATTGATTACATGCCGATGTATTCTAAGTTCCGTACAGTTGCTTCAATTCTTGTGATTGCGGAATTTACGATACCTCTGCTTGCAATGATGGCACTGAAGAAAATCGTTGATGAGCCGGATCTGCTTACTGAAAAGATTAAATATTTCTATGTCTCGTTAGCACTTACCGCAGGCGTAGCATTCCTCTTTGCCGTTATGCCGGATGTGTTCTTCGATAGCTTTATTTCAACAGCAGAAAGACATGCCCTTTCAAGTCTTCCGTCTGAATATATTGCTCCTGTGATGGCAAATCTGACGTCAGTAAGACAGGCTCTTTTCACGGCAGACTGTTGGCGCTCGGTTATCATAATTATTATAGGTGCGATGTTCATGCTGCTGTATAAGGCTCATAAAATTAAGTCTTTACAAATGATTGCAGTACTTGCAATATTGTGCTTCGTCGATCTCTGGCAGGTAAATAAACGTTATCTCAATGATGGTATGTTTATAGAAAGTACACAGCGAGATCTTCCGCAGCCAATGACAAATACAGATAAGCAGATTCTTGCTGATAAATCCGGCTGTGGTGATTACAGAGTACTTAATTTCTCAACAAATACATTCAATGAGAATGGTAATGTTACATCATATTATCATAAGAGTATAGGAGGTTATCATCCTGCGAAACTACGCAGATATCAGGAACTGATAGAAATGTACATAATGCCTGAAATGCAGAGCGTATATACAGCTGCGGCTACTTCATCATTTGATATGACAAAGGTTAACGGAGATAGCATCTGCCCGATAATCAATATGCTCAACACTCGTTATTTCATTGTCCTTCTGGATGATAATAATGTAACTGTTCCTCTACGAAATCCCTATGCTTTTGGCAATGCATGGTTCGTAGATGAAGTTAAGTTTGTTGATAATGCAAACGAAGAGATTGAAGCTATTGGCAAAATCGATCTCCATAATGTAGCTGTTGCAGACAAGAAGTTTAAGGATGCAATAGGAAAGGTAACAGTGAGCGATGATAACGCAACTGTGAAGATTATTGATTATAAGCCTAACCATCTTACTTATGATGTCAGTTCGGATAAAGGCGGAATCGTCGTATTCTCTGAAATCTATTATCCTGGATGGGAGGCTTTCGTAGACGGACAGCCTGTTGAAGTGGCAAGAGTTAACTATTTGTTACGTGCAGTCAACGTACCGGCTGGAAGCCATAAGGTTGAGCTTACATTCCATCCTAAATCAATTAAGATTACGGAAACCATTGCTTATTCTGCCTATGCATTGTTGGTAGTTGTAATAGTGGCATTGTTTATATGGAGAAGGAAAAAAAGAGCTGTGGAATAATATAGGTCATATGTGATATAAATGGCGCAGTGTTGTGTGATATGTACAATGCTGCGCCATTTTTGTATTGACAAATATAACAAGCAATATCATTATCACATAAAAAATAAGCGTGTGTTTTAATGTTTATGTGTGTTGTGAATTTTATAAAATAAATAAATTATATTGTTTTCTTAATTATTTATACTAAATTTGCACGATGGTAAGTTATAACCATAAGCTTATAACGTAAATGTTCAGAATAAAGAAGTTAGATATATTCATAGCCAAACAGTTCGGACTGCTATTTGTCGGAACATTTTTCATCTGTCAGTTCGTATTGATGATGCAGTTCCTATGGAGATACGTCGACGTGCTCATCGGAAAAGGACTTACCTTAGATGTATTGGCGCAGTTTTTCTGGTATATGGGACTAATGTTTGTTCCTAATGCCCTGCCGTTGGCAATACTTCTTTCTTCTTTGATAACCTTTGGAAATCTTGGTGAAAGTTCTGAGCTGACAGCAATAAAAGCAGCTGGAATTTCTCTCTTGCAGTCATTCCGCCCCCTTGTGGTTATTGTAATTCTAATCTCTGTCGTTTCTTTCTATTTCCAGAATGTAGTAGGTCCGGAAGCAAACAGGTCGTTTCAGTCACTGCTGCTTTCAATGAAACAGAAGAGCCCTGAATTGGAGATACCTGAAGGTATGTTTTATGATGGAATTCCGCAATGTAATATATATGTCCAGAAAAAGAATACTGAAACAGGTATGCTTTATGGCATAATGATTTACAAGATGACAGGAAGTTATGAGGATGCCGCAATAATATTGGCAGACTCCGGTATGCTTCAGTCTACTGCAGAAAAAAAGCATTTGGTGCTGACACTACATAATGGTGAATGGTTTGAGAATATGAAATCTCAGGAGCTTGCTGGTAGCGCATCAGTTCCTTATCGTCGTGAAAGTTTTATTCGCAAGAAGATTGTACTTGATTTTAATGGTGACTTCAGCATGTCTGATGCGTCTGCAATATCAGGAAATGCAAAGACAAAGACTCTGAAAGAGATAACAATCGGCATAGACTCCCTTAAATCAGACATAGACAGTATGGGCAGGGTGTACTACGAAGATTCTCAGCGAAGATACTATAACTTCGGAAAACTTTCCAAAGAAGATTCTATAGCCTCTAAGAAACTGTTAGCGGAGACGAAGGCTGGATTTTATGAGACGTATGACAGTCTGATCCAAGAAAAGAAAAAATCTGCCGTGGAAACAGCTTTGGTAAATGCCCGTTCTGAACTCAATGATTTGGATTTTAAGAGTACAATGACTAATTATAGCGAAAGACAGATGCGCCTGCATCAGATTGAAGCTATGAATAAATTCACATTGTCTCTTTCATGTCTGATATTCTTCTTTATCGGTGCTCCTCTTGGAGCCATTATCCGCAAGGGAGGTCTCGGTATCCCGGTAATTATATCAGTACTTGTGTTCATTGTGTATTTTATATTTGACAATTCAGGATTCCGTATGGCACGAGGAGGTATGTGGAGCGTCTGGTTTGGTAAGACTATCTCAACACTTGTCCTCACTCCGTTGGCAATCTTCTTTACATATAAGGCGAACAAAGATTCTGTAGTGTTTAATCTTGATATGTATCGAAATTTGTTTATGAAGATGCTTGGCCTTAGAACAAAACGACACATATTTAAGAAGGAAGTTATTATCAACGAACCAAATTACACTGAGAATGCGATGAAATTGTCGGTTATTACGCAGGATATAGATAATTATGTTACAAAATATAATCTTATGCTTGCTCCCAATCCTATTAAGGTGTTTTTCAAATATAGTCCCGATAATACAGTTAGAAATATAAATGACAGATTGGAAGATATAATAGAAGATTTATCAAATACACGCGACAAAAAAATATTGTCTTGTATAAATGAGTATCCCGTCATAGCAGTAAAGGCACATACCCGTCCGTTTGCAAAAAAATGGCTTAATATACTGATTGCTGTGATAATTCCTTTGGGAGTATTCTTTTATCTTAGAATGTGGAGGTTCCGTGTAAGACTTATGCGTGATTTGCGTCAGATAAAACAAGTCAACGGAGAACTTCTGGATAGAATTTCACAATTAGAAAGTAAAAACAAATAATATAAACTAAAGTAAACTCAAATAAATACAATATGGAAAACTTTAAATTAGATAGCATCGAAGACGCGCTGAAAGATTTTAAGGAAGGAAAATTTGTCATTGTCGTAGATGATGAGGATCGCGAGAATGAAGGAGACTTAATAACAGCGGCAGAGATGATTACACCGGAGAAGGTGAATTTTATGCTTAAAAACGCAAGAGGTGTACTTTGCACTCCTCTTACAATGAAACGCTGTGAGGAATTAGACCTTCCTCATCAGGTGTCGGATAATACTTCTATGTTGGGAACTCCGTTTACAATAACGGTGGATAAACTTGAAGGATGTACAACAGGTGTATCTGCTCATGACAGAGCTGCAACTATACGTGCTCTTGCAGATCCAAACTCAACACCGCAGACTTTTGGACGTCCTGGTCATATTAATCCTCTCTATGCACAAGAACATGGAGTATTGCGCCGCAGTGGTCATACAGAAGCTGCAATAGATCTCTGTCGACTTTCAGGTCTTTATCCTGCAGGTGCACTTATGGAAATAATGAACGAAGATGGAACAATGGCAAGAATGCCGGATCTTCAGAAAGTTGCTAAGCAGCATAATCTTAAGATAATCTCTATCAAGGATCTTATATCATACCGTCTTAAAAAAGAGTCTCTTATAACTGTAGGTTCTATGGTTGATATGCCTACAGAGTATGGACATTTTAAACTGATTCCTTTTAAGCAGACAAGTACCGGACTTGAACACATGGCTCTGATAAAGGGTGAATGGACAGAAGATGAACCGATTCTCGTGAGAGTTCATTCTTCATGTGCTACAGGAGATATTCTCGGAAGTAAGCGCTGTGACTGTGGTGAACAGTTGCATAAGGCTATGCAGATGATTGAGAATGAAGGTAAGGGTGTGCTTATCTATATGCAGCAGGAAGGTCGCGGTATAGGACTGATGAACAAGATTGATGCATACAAACTTCAGGAAGAAGGATATGACACTGTAGATGCAAACGTGCATCTTGGATTCAAGCCTGATGAGCGTGATTATGGATGTGGCGCACAGATGCTGAGACATCTTGGTGTTCATAAAATGAGACTGATGACTAATAATCCAGTCAAGAGAGTTGGTCTTGAAGCTTACGGACTTGAAATTGTGGAGAATGTGCCAATTGAAATCGAGCCTAATAAGTATAATATCAAATATCTCAAGACAAAGAAGGAAAAGATGGGACATACCTTACATATTAAGTAAGGCGTAAGACAAAAACAGGCTAAAAACAGACTGCAAGATTATTGTGCTTTATGTTGCTAAAGACAATGCTTGTTAAATAAAAAAGAAAAGCTACATGAGATATGAGAATATTTAAGAAAGAAAATTCTCATAAAGATGTAAAAATATGATTTAGACATAAATAAAGTGCGATTTTTTTCGGTAAAATGAATAAATTGATTATTTTTGCAGCACAAAATCATATGTAGAGATTCCTTAGAAGTTAAAAGGATTTCACAAAAAAAGAAACCTCTCTTTGGATTTTGAATTTGCAGAGTAATGAAAATACCATGCTCGTCTGTTGTAAATCTGAAAATATAAACTTAAATTAAACAATAACTAAACTAAAATTTTTAAAATTAAAAAATTATGGATTCAAAACAGAAGAAGGCCAGCCCTAAAAAACAGGGATTTCAAGGCGTCAGAGATGCTATTTGGGTTATAGTATTATGTTTCTTGATTGCTTATTGTATTTTCGAATTTGTATTCGGTAGCCCCGACAACTTCGTAAATGGTGATCCTAACGGTGCAGTTCTCAATGGTAACTTGCTCGGTACAATCTACAAGGGTGGTTTCATCGTTCCTATCATTTGGACATTGCTTCTTACAGTTATTTCACTTTCTATCGAGCGTTTCATCGCTCTTAAGGTAGCTTTCGGTAAGGGCTCTTTGAGAAACTTCGTTATCAATGTAAAGCAGGCTCTCAGCGAGCAGGATTTCGCTAAGGCACAGAAGATCTGTGATGATCAGAGAGGTTCTGTAGCTAATGTTGTTAGCGCATCACTCCGCAAGTACAAGGAAATGGAAGAAACAGAAGGAATCGAGAAGGAACAGAAGGTTGCTCAGATTCAGCAGGCTCACGAAGAAGCTACACAGCTCGAAATGCCTACACTGCAGATGAACCTTCCTATCATCGGTACTATCGTTACTCTTGGTACACTTACCGGACTTCTTGGTACTGTTGTTGGTATGATTAAGGCGTTCGCTGCCCTTGCATCTGGTGGTGGTGGTGACTCACTTGCACTTTCTACAGGTATTTCTGAGGCCCTCGTTAATACTGCTTCAGGTATTTTGACAGGTGCTCTTGCTGTTATTTCATACAACTACTACACAAACAAAATTGATAAGCTGACATACGCCCTCGATGAGGTTGGTTACACTATCGCTCAGACATACACAGCTAATCACAAAGCGTAACTTTACTAACCCTTTAAAATTTTATCATTATGGGTAAAGTAAAAGTTAAAAAGCAAGACGTCTTTATCGACATGACGCCGATGAGCGATGTGATGGTGCTTTTGCTTACGTTCTTTATGTTGACATCAACATTCGTAAAGGACGAACCTGTAAAAGTACTGACACCGGGGTCTGTATCGGAAATTAAAGTTCCTGAGACCAACGTGCTTAGCATATTGGTTGACGATAAAGGCAAAATCTTCCTCGAGATGGATAAGCCTGCAGATATGCAGACAGCCCTCGAAGGAATGGCCTCTACTTGGCAGCTCGAACTGACCAAGAAGCAGGTAGAGACATTCAGAAAGGCACCAGCTTTTGGTGTTCCTATGAGTGAGATTAATCAGTTCCTCAGCTTAAAGTCAAGCGAACTGAATGCATACCAGAAAAACAAAGGTGTGCCTACAGACAGTATTGACGGAGGAATGAGTGAATTCCAGTTGTGGATTGAGCAGGCTATGTTGGCTAATCCTGATTTCAAACTCGCTATCAAGGCAGACGAAAAGACTCCTTATAAGATGGTGAAGAAAATTATGTCAGAACTTCAGGATATGAATGAGAACCGTTACTATCTTATAACTTCATTAAAAACGGAGGAATAGTCATGGCAAAGAAAAAAGAAAGTAGACAGAAGAAGATGAACGTCCGCGTGGACTTCACGCCGATGGTTGATATGATGATGTTGCTTATCACATTCTTTATGCTGTGTACATCATTGAGCAAACCTCAGACGATGGAACTCAGTATGCCTAGTAACGATAAGAACATTCAGGACGAAGACAGAAATGCTGCTAAAGCCTCACAGACTATTACAGTGTATGTTACTGGCGACAACAAGATTTTCTATGTAGAAGGTCTTCCTAAGTATGATGATCCTAACTGTATGAGAGAAACATCTTGGGGTAAGGAAGGTTTCAGAAAAGTTCTGATTAACCACCATACAGAAGATGGCTCTACACCTGTTCAGGACGTTATGAAAGCCAAAATTGAACTTGACCAGAAGAAGCTCGCTGAGCCTGAGAAGTATCCTGAAGAGGTTTACAACAAAAAGCTCGCTGAAATCAAGTCTGGTAAGATTGATGGCAAAAAAGTACCTGTACTTACTGTAATCATTAAGCCTACAGATAAATCAGTATACAAGAATCTGATTGATGTGTTGGACGAAATGCAGATATGTAGTATTAGTAAATACGTTATCGATAAAATCAACGAAAACGATGAGAAACTTCTCAGCGCAAAAGGTTTGAAATAATCGATGCGTTAACAATTAACGAAAGGAAAAAAAATGTCAAAAATAGATTTAACATCCCAAGCATGGTGTGACCTTATCTTTGCTGACAGAAACAAAGCTTATGGTGCATATGCAATGCGTATGGGAACTACCAAGCGAAACATTTGGTCCCTGATAATTGTGCTGATACTTGCATTACTCGCAATTATAGGACCTTACTTCGTAGAGCTTGTAAAGCCTGCTGAGAAGGTAGAGAATACTCAGGTTACCGAGCTTTCTGCTCTCGTTGAGAAGAAGAAGGCAGAGGTTAAGAAAAAAGCTCCTATCAAGATTGAAGAAGTTAAGCCCGTTGAAAAGGTTAAGAGTTCAGTCAAATTTACTGCTCCTGTCATCAAGAAAGACGAGGAAGTAAAGGAAGAAGATGAAATCAAGACTCAGGACCAGATCATGGAGACAAAGACTACTATCGGTGGTTTCGATGTCAAGGGTAATGACGAAGAGGGTGGTGAAGTCCTCAAAGCTAAGGAAATCATCGCACAGCCCGAGCCTGTAAAAGAGGAAGAAGAAAAGGTATTCGACGTCGTAGAACAGATGCCTTCTTATCCTGGTGGTCAGGCAGCTCTTTTCAAGTACTTGAGTGCAAACATCGAATATCCTTCTATTGCTGAGGAGAACGGTGTTCAGGGTAAAGTTTATTTGAAGTTCTGTGTTGAGAAAGACGGTTCTATCGGTGAAGTTATGCTTCTTAAGTCTCTTGATCCTTCTTGTGATGCTGAGGCTGCCAGAGTCGTTAAGTCAATGCCGAAGTGGATTCCTGGTAAGCAGAATGGTCAGGCCGTTCGTGTTTGGTACACTCTGCCAGTTGTCTTCAAACTTCAGTAATTTATTGAACTCATAATCAAGTGCAGTGTTGCACGTGGTTTTGAAATAATCTTTTAAATCATCAGAGATGGCTTTTGTGCTGTCTCTGATGATATTTTAAATATTTAGTTTCAATTAACGGAAGATGATAAGGCGTCTGTTTGTTTATTTTACTGTTGCTTTAACTCTATGTTTTATTATCTCATGTAAAAAAGACGTTCCTTCTAATAATGATACCAGTACCCGTAAAGAGAATAAAAAATCTTTAGATGCTGATAAAGAAGACGATTTAGTTATTAGAGATGATACAATACAGAAAAATGATATTGTAAAAGAAAAAGGACAAATAACACACTCTCAAGATTCTGTTAGTAACGAAACATCGAAAGATACCGATTCTGAACTTTCAGTAAATTCAGATAATCGGATTTATGATATAGCAGAAAAGATGCCTGAATTTCCTGGCGGAATCAATGCATTGAATAATTACGTAAGCGAAAAGACTAATGATGTAGTAAAGTCTGCTGACTTAAAAAATTCAATACGAACAATGATTTCGTTCGTAGTCGAAACAGATGGTACACTTTCTGATATTCACGTAGCGAAGTCATCAGGACAGTCTTTGATAGACACTGAGGCTGCAAGTATAGTGCGTAATATGCCTGCGTGGATACCGGCTCAGAATAATGGAATAAACGTTAGAATGAAATACGTTGTCCCTGTAGTTTTTAAACCAGTACATTAAACACGATGAATAGAAACATTATATATACCGCATTAGTTTTAATGACTTTTATATTCGCGTTTTCATCATGTCGCGAAAGAAAGTCTCCTGATGGTCGTACCGATACTTTTAATACAGGAAGCATAGAAATATATGCTGATAGTAGTTTCAGTCCAATTGTTCAGGAAGAAGTAGAGGTATTTGAAAGTCGATGTTTTAATGCTGATCTTAAGCCAAAATATACTAATGAATCTGATGGCTTGAACGGAATCCTTGAAGGTAAAATATGGCTTATGTTTGCTTCTCGCAGACTTACTGACAAAGAGGTAAAATATATGCACTCAAAACGTTTGCAGCCTTATAGCAAACAGATTGGTTACGATGGATTCGCACTTATAGTAAACAGACATAATAACGATTCTTGTATAAACGTTGATAATATCAAGAAAATTCTAACTGGCGAAATACAAGATTGGAAAGATCTTAATCCTTCGTCTAAACTCGGTCCTGTTGAAGTCGTTTTTGATAATGCACGTTCAGGTATAGTACATTTTGCTGAAGATTCCATTCTTGGTGGCAAGCCTATTACTAACAAGAATGCTTTTACTACAAACAGTACTTCAGGTGTTATTGATTATGTTGAGAAAACACCGAATGCTATCGGAATCCTTGGATCAAACTGGTTAAATGATAAGCGAGACACAACAAATCTTACATTTAAACGTAATATAAGAGTAATGCGAGTTAGCAGAATGAGCAAAGCTACACCATATAACAGTTATCTTCCTTATGCAGCATATCTGTATAATGGCAATTATCCTCTGGTGCGTAGTCTTTACATTATTCTGAGCGATCCACATAACGGACTGCCTACAGGATTTGCTAATTTCGTAGAAAGTCCAATCGGACAGAAAATAATACTTAAGGCAGGTCTCTTGCCATACCGAGGAGATATCCTTATAAATAAAGTTCATGTTTCAGATTAAAAAATAAAACCATAATAACAATGAAGGCTATAAAGTATTTATTTGCAGGTGCAATGCTTCTTTCAGTAAGCACATCTGCATTGGCACAGACAGCTGAAGAAAAATCAGCTATTGATGCCGTTGCACAGATTATTAGTAGTAAACCCGAAAACATTGAGAAGGCTATCAAACCTTATTTCAAGAAGAATAAGAAGAATCCTCTTGTAATTACAGGTTTCGCAAATGCTTTCTATGAGCAGAAGGATTATAACAATGCACTTGTATATGCAGACAAGGCAATTGCTCTTGATCCAAACTACACACCCGCATATATCCTTAAGGGAGATATTTACGTAATGCTTGATAATGGTGGTGAAGCTGCAAAGTGGTACGAACAGGCAATCTATTTTAACCCGAAAGATCCAATTGGTTATTATAAGTACGCCAATATTTATCGTGGAAAGAATCCAGCATTGGCAGTTTCTAAGCTTGCAGATTTGAGAACACAGCGTCCTGACCTCGCAGTAGATGCACTTGCCGGACGTATCTACTATTCATCAAATGATCTTAAGAATGCCATCGAATACTATGGAAAGGTAACAGACCTTAGCAAGATGGAAAAAGAAGATATTAAGAACTACTCAACAGCATGTTATCTGATGGGTAAGCTCCAGAAGAGTGCTGAAGTAGCAAACTTCGGTCTTCAGTCAGATCCAAGAGATGCAGGTCTTAACCGTCTTGTGTTCTATAACAACACTGATCTTAAGAATTATTCAACAGCTATCACTTATGCTGAGAAGTTGTTCAACCAGTCAGATAGTGCTAAGTTTACTTATCTTGACTATATTTATTACGGACATGCTTTCATGGGTCAGAAGAACTATGATGCAGCTATCGAGAAGTTCAATCTTGCTCTTGAGCAGGAAGTTAACGATAAGGACCAGAAAGCAGGTATTTATCAGCAGCTTTCAAATGCTTACAACATGAAGAATAATGTTGAAAAGGCAGTTGAATACTATACAAAGTTCATGGACAGCAAGTCAAAAGTATATCCAAGTGACTATGCAGGTCTTGCACAGATTTATACTGTAGAAGCACAGGCTCAGACAGATGCTGCAAAACAGCAGGAATACTTCAACAAGGCATTCGAACTTTATGCACATCTTACAAGTGCTGGAAACGAAGAAAACATCCGTGTATACGGACTTCTTCAGCAGGGACGTATCAAGGCATCTCTTGATCCTGAAACAACAGAAGGTCTTGCAAAGCCTTACTACGATGAAGTGATTGCAATCCTCGAACCCAAGGCACAGCTGGAAGATTCAGATAAGTCAAAACTTATTGAAGCTTACAGATATTGTGGCTACTATTACTTCAACCAGAAAGATTATGAGCAGTCAAAAGTTCTGTTTGGCAAGGTTCTCGCAATAGATCCAGCTAACGAACAGGTTAAGCAGGCTCTCGAAGGTAT
Organism: Prevotella sp.; assembly: GCA_020026195.1. Lineage (GTDB taxonomy): Bacteria > Bacteroidota > Bacteroidia > Bacteroidales > Bacteroidaceae > Prevotella. Next base: position 55,342 of record JAHHQW010000002.1, on the reverse strand, counting down.
TGAAGAAATGCTTAAGAAGAAATAATCATTTAGATTAAATACATAAAAATAGTTGGAGGGCCTCTTCCAACTATTTTTGTATATTCTCATTGCAATAAATATGGTAATCACAGATTAACCGGAACATTACAAAAACAATAAACCAAAAAAGTATTTTAGTTATGAACAAGATGTTGCTTGTAATCGACTGTCAGTACGATTTTATCAACGGAAGTATGGGAATTAAAGGATCTGAGGAACTTGTAAATCGTCTTGCAGATTATGTAAAAGAACACGGAAAAGAATATAAAGTGCTCGGATTTTCAGCAGACTGGCATCCTTACAACCACTGCTCTTTCCAGAAAGAAGGTGGACTCTGGCCTGTACACTGTATTCCTTTCACACGTGGCGCAGCTCTTTATGAAGCACTGACAGATGCAGCATATTCAACAGGAGTTCCTGTATATATTTATACAAAGGGAACTGACAGCCGTTGGGAAGAATATTCTCTTTTTGGTAATAAAGAATCTACAGAACGTGTAAAACAGATTGTAAAAGAAGAGAATATTGATGAAATTCAGGTATGCGGTATCGCAGCCGAATATTGTGTCAAAGAGAGTCTCGAAGGAGCAATAAAAGAATTTGGAGCAGATAAGGTTTCTCTTTACAGAAAATATACTGTAGCATTCGAGGATATTCATTCTCTCGATCCTGTCATTGAAAAGTACAACATAAAAGTTATTGACTAATTCATTTGTCGTAACAAACTTATTATAAACGTATGACGAAATTATTATAGCAAAGGCATCAGGCCGTAGTTATATTAATTTCTTCATACGTTTTTTGTTTTGTGCCAGAGAATTATATGATAAATTCCAGTTGGTTATGTTGAAAAAACAGACAAAGACTCTTTTGTAGATATTCTATTAAAGTATAGTGTGAATTGAATACAAAATAAAAAAGCTGCATTTATAATGGAATGCAGCTTTTGATATAATACTTATATAAATTATTTTTTATCTCTGTCGTAGTGAGGCATCTCTTCGGGAATAACCATTGAAAATTCAACGAGTCCCATGACCTCACCATTCTTCTTCCATGCAGTTTGGTATATCATCTTTTTCTGACCTTTTTTTGTTATGGTGTATGAATTTACGCCACCAGTCTCGATAAGATGAGCTATAATAGCTTTAGAACGTTCGTTGTGACAGTCGAGCATATTCTTTCCGATAAGACTTTCGCCAGGCTTAGCATTTGTCTCAACAGACTTCTTATTCATATATAACAATGTGCCGTCCTTGGCGCAAACAGTAACGGCGCAGTTAAGTTCTTCTGCCCACTCAAAATCTTTAATAACGTCTTTCATATTATGATAGAATTTTGTTTTTAGTGTTTGCAAAGTTAGCAAAAAAATCCTATAATGCACCTATAATTCGTTTTTTGTTTGTAGTTTTGCACAAACATAAAAAACAAGTAAATCCATGACTGAAAATACAATTTACTCCTACGACGAGGCGATGGAAGCCTCATTAAAATATTTCGGAGGAGACGAACTTGCTGCGCGCGTATGGGTTAATAAATACGCAATGAAAGACAGCAATAGCAACCTCTTCGAGAAATCTCCTGAGGATATGCACCGTCGTCTTGCCAATGAGATAGTAAGAATAGAAAATAAGTATTCTGATCCTATGAGCTTTGAAGAAGTATTCTCATTGCTCGATCATTTCAGATACATTGTTCCTGCCGGAAGTCCTATGACAGGAATTGGTAATAATTATCAGGTAGCCTCATTATCAAACTGTTTCGTAATAGGTCTTGATGGCAATACAGACTCTTATGGTGCCATAATGAAGACAGATGAAGAACAGGTTCAGCTGATGAAACGAAGAGGTGGAGTCGGACATGATCTTTCAGACATTCGTCCTAAAGGTTCACCTGTAAACAACTCAGCACTTACATCAACAGGTCTTGTACCGTTTATGGAACGTTTCAGTAATTCTACACGAGAAGTAGCACAGGACGGCCGTCGCGGAGCACTTATGCTTTCGGTAAGTATAAAGCATCCAGACAGCGAAGCCTTCATCGATGCTAAGATGACAGAAGGCAAGATTACTGGCGCAAACGTATCGGTTAAGATTGACGATGAATTCATGAACTGCGCCGTTAATGGAGAAGAATACACACAGAAATTCCCTATTGACAGCGAGACACCTGAATATGAGAAGAAAGTAGATGCGTCAAAGCTTTGGAAGAAAATCGTACATAATGCATGGAAGAGTGCCGAACCAGGCATTCTCTTCTGGGATACAATCCTTCGTGAAAGTATTCCCGACTGCTATGCAGATCTTGGCTTCCGTACAGTTTCTACGAATCCATGTGGTGAAATTCCTCTTTGCCCTTACGACTCATGTCGTCTGCTTGCAATAAACCTTTATTCTTATGTAAAAGATCCGTTTACAGATCACGCATCATTCGACTTTGAACTCTTTAAAGATCATGTTAAGAAGGCACAGAGAATAATGGATGATATTGTTGATTTGGAACTTGAGAAGATTGTTACGATCATAGCAAAGGTTGAGAAAGATCCTCAGAGTGAAGAAGTAAAGGCAACGGAACATCATCTTTGGGAGAAGATATATAATAAGACAGGACTCGGACGTCGTACAGGTGTCGGAATAACAGCCGAAGGCGATATGATAGCAGCTATGGGTCTGAGATATGGAACAGAAGAAGCAACAGAATTCTCTGTAAATGTACATAAGACTTTAGCACTTTCAGCATACCGTTCTTCAGTAGAAATGGCACGTGAGAGAGGTGCATTCAAGATTTACGATTCAGAGAAAGAAAAGAATAATCCGTTTATTCTCAGAATAAAGGAAGCCGATCCTCAGCTTTATGAAGAAATGCTTAAATATGGTCGTCGTAACATTGCATGTCTTACGATTGCTCCTACCGGAACAACCAGTATTATGACACAGACAACCAGCGGTATAGAACCAGTCTTCATGCCTGTTTACAAGCGTCGTCGTAAGATTAATCCTGGAGACAAGAACTCAAGGGTGGATTTCGTTGATGAAGTAGGCGATTCATTCGAAGAATACATTGTTTATCACCACAAGTTCCTTGAGTGGATGAAAGCAAACAATATCGATACCGAAAAGAATTATACACAGGATGAAATCGATGAACTTGTAAAGAAATCACCATATTACAAGGCAACTGCAAACGATGTAGACTGGCTTATGAAAGTCAAGATGCAGGGCGCAATTCAGAAATGGGTCGATCATTCAATCAGTGTAACCATCAATCTTCCGAACGATGTAGACGAAGATCTTGTAAACCGTCTTTATGTAGAAGCATGGAAGTCTGGATGTAAGGGATGTACAGTATATCGTGACGGTTCTCGTTCTGGTATCATACTTGCAGCAAAGAAAGAAAAGAAACAAGATGTAATTATACATCCTGAAGTCGTAGAGGTCCGCCCTGACGAACTGAACTGCGATGTAGTACGTTTCCAGAACAACAAAGAGAAATGGGTGGCATTCGTAGGACTCCTTAACGGATATCCTTATGAGATATTTACAGGTCTCCAGGACGATGACGAAGGAATAGTTCTTCCAAAGAGCGTTACTCAGGGTAAGATTATTAAGCGCACAAACGAAGATGGCACACATCGTTACGACTTCCAGTTTGAGAACAAACGCGGTTATAAGACAACTGTAGAAGGACTTAGCGAAAAGTTCAATCCCGAATATTGGAATTATGCAAAACTTATTTCGGGAGTACTACGTTACAGAATGCCTATAACAAATGTAATCAAACTTGTAGGTTCTATGCAGATGAAGACAGAGAGTATCAATACATGGAAGAATGGTGTTGAGCGTGCTCTTAAGAAATATATTGCCGACGGAACTAAGGCAGAAGGACAGAAATGTCCTGTCTGTGGTCATGAGACATTAGTTTATCAGGAAGGATGTCTTATCTGTAAGAACTGCGGAGCATCTCGCTGCGGATAAACATTAAACGAAAGAAATGAAAATAACCGAAACATATGTATGCTTAGACAACATGCGTTTCAGGGCGCGTCACGGGGTGATGCCGCAGGAACAGTATACGGGGGGCACTTTCGAAGTGAGCCTCCGTATTGCTTATCCTTTTGCGGCATCACTTTTGTCTGACGATGTCTGCGATACGTTGAATTATGCTGAGGTATACGAACTGGTGAAAAAAGAAATGTACCAGACATCCAAACTCATTGAACATGTTGCAGGCAGAATCATATCCAGACTGTTTGATACATATCCTTTGATAACGTCTGTAGACATAAAATTAAAGAAGATAAATCCGCCAATGGGGGCAGAATGTGACGATGTATGCGTCGAGATGCATGCCGAAAACTAATTATCTCTTTAAATTCTCTTGTATTTACATTTTTAATGCCTATTTTTGCATTGTAAAAGTCTTACCGTATGTTTAAGAAATTAATAATATTGCTTATTTGTCTCTTTCCGCTGTTAAATATAGCAGCAGATGATAAGTTCGTTCTTGTCATCGATGCCGGACACGGAGGAAAGGATATTGGAGCACCGGCAAGAAAGTTGAAGTATCACGAAAAAGATATAAATCTTAAAGTGGCACTTGCATTCGGAAGATACGTCGAGAATAATTGTCCCGACGTAAAAGTTATTTATACACGTAAGAATGATATTTTCATTCCTCTTAACACACGTGCCGACATAGCCAATAAGAATAAGGCAGACCTTTTTATATCAATACATACCAATTCGCTTGCAAGGGGTACTACCGCACGCGGTATAGAAACCTATACTCTTGGTATGCATCGTGCAGAAGACAATCTTGAGGTTGCGATGCGCGAAAACTCAGTTATTCTTGTCGAGGATAATTACGAACAGAAATATGCCGGTTTCGACCCGCGTTCTTCAGAAAGCTATATAATGTTCGAATTCATGCAGGACAAACACATGTCTCAGAGTGTTGATATGGCTAAGATGGTACAGCGAGAAGTATGTGCTTATGCCGGACGACCTAATCGCGGTGTACATCAGGCAGGTTTCCTTGTACTCAGATGTACCATGATGCCAAGCTGTCTTATAGAACTTGGTTTCATCAGCACTCCTTCGGAAGAGCGACTTATGAACAATTCATCTCAGCTTGATAAGATGGCACGTGGCATATACAATGCTTTTGTGTCTTATCGTAAAAAATATGATAAGCACGGAAAAACTGCACGTATACTGCAAAATGAAGAAAAATTTGTGCATGATGCAGAGGACACTTCTGTATCTGCACCTGAAAATAAGTTAGTAGAGAAGAAAACAAAGCCTGAAGAAAAAATAGAATCTGTAAAGTCAGGTGCGTCACGGTCAGAACTTGTATTTAAGGTACAGATTATGGCTGGCGTCAAACTCCCTAAGGGAAGCAGGTCTTTCAAGGGACTTGATGCAGAACGATATGTCGAAAACGGAGTAAGTAAATACACCGTCGGATGTTCTTCAAATTATAATGAAATATACAGATTAAGAAAGTCAATACTCTCCAAGTTCCCCGAAGCTTTCATTGTAGCGTTCAGAGACGGACAGAAAGTAGATATTCGTGAGGCAATAAGAGAGTTTAAGAATAACAGAAAATAATATAGATATGAAATATTTCACGAAAGAAGTAAAGATAGCCTTATTGGCGATAGTAGGAGTCGTTCTGCTGTATGTCGGACTTAATTTCCTTAAAGGTATCAGTATGTTCTCAAATACAGATACATACTATGTAAGTTTTAAAGATATCAGCGGTCTCGCATCGTCCAGTCCTATTTATGTCGATGGATATAAGGTTGGTGTAGTCAAGAATATCAATTATGACTACAGTCACAAGTCAAGTATTCTGGTTGAAATTGGTGTAAACGATAATCTTCGTATACCAAAGGGCAGTAGTGCTGAAATTGTAAGCGATATGTTAGGTAACGTAAAACTTGACATCCTCATGGCAAACAATCCAAGAGAAAGAATTATGCCCGGTTCGGTAATTGAGGGCGGACATAATTCAGGTGCTATAGGACAGGTAAAGGATATGGTTCCTACACTTGTAGCCATGCTTCCTAAACTGGATTCTATACTTACTAACGTAAATGCACTTGTTGCCGATCCCGCAATGAAGGGTACGTTGCACAATGTAGAGAATGTCACATCCGATCTTACTAAGACTACCAAGCAGATCAATACACTGCTTGCGAGTGTAAACAGAGAACTTCCTAAACTGTCTTCAAGTGCAGACCGTGTGCTTAACAGTGCAGACAGCGTAATGTTACGTGTCAATGCCATGAATTTTGAGGCAACACTTGCAAAACTTGATACGGTACTTACTGATGCACATCAGATAATGGCCAGCCTGAATAGTAATGAAGGTAGTCTCGGACTTCTTATGAAAGATCCCGAACTTTATAACAATCTCAACGCAACGGTTAAGTCTGCTGACTCTCTGTTAGTCAACCTGAGACAGCATCCTAAACGTTACGTTCATTTCTCTATTTTCGGTAAAAAAGATAAATAAAATACTGTCTGTTTAGTGCTTTTTTACGCCTTTTTATGCGTAAAAAGCGCTAAACAAAACTTTGAGTATACTAAAGATTTTATATTTTGCCGTAATTCGTTCAATATCATGTGCTTTGGCAGAAAACGCCTCTGTCAGTAGAGAAAACGTCTCGGAAAATAGCGATTTAAATATTTGCAAGTCTCAGAAAAGTTTGCGAAATTTGCATACGGAATTTGAAAGGACCATTCCCGACAACACTTCTCGCGGGAATTTCTCTAAGAAAAAATCAATAATAAATGAAGATAACTAACGCAGAAAATCGTTGGCAGCAGTGTCTTGAGATGATCAAGTCAAATGTTTCCAACGAACAATACAACACCTGGTTTAAGCCAATAGGGTTTGAGTCGTACGACGATTCAAAGAATACCCTTACACTTAAACTTCCCAGTCAGTTTGTCTTCGAATATCTTGAACAGAATTTTGTTGATCTTCTTAAGAAAGTATTGTGGCATGTGTACGGACACGCTGTAATGCTGCAGTATCGTGTACTTACTGACAAGACAAACAATCTTTCTCAGGACCTTTCATCCAATCCTCCGGCAGAAATAGGCAAGACCTACTCTTCTGACCGCGGACTGAACAAGTCACCATCGGTTCTTGACAGAGTACAGCCGCAGGAACTTGCTTCGCAGCTTAATCCCAAACTTACTTTTGCCAATTACATCGAAGGTGCAAGTAATAAGCTGCCGCGTTCTGTCGGTATGTCTATTGCCGAACATCCTAATAAGACCACATTCAACCCTATGTTCATTTATGGACCGTCGGGTTGTGGTAAGACTCACCTTATCAATGCCATTGGTGTTAAGATTAAGGAACTTTATCCTCAGATGCGCGTACTTTATGTAAGTGCACGTCTGTTTCAGGTTCAGTATTCTAACGCAAGCATTCAGAATAAGGTTAACGATTTCATCGCATTCTATCAGACAATCGACGTGTTGATTGTCGATGATATACAGGAATGGGCTTCAGGTGCAAAGGAAAAGACACAGGTAGCTTTCTTCCATGTGTTCAATCACCTGTTCCGTAATGGTAAGCGTATCATTCTTGCTTGCGACCGCCCGCCGGTTGATCTTAAAGGCATGCATGACCGTCTGCTTACTCGTTTCTCTTGCGGACTTATTGCAGAGCTTGAAAAACCAAACATCCAGCTTTGCGTAGATATTCTTGAATGTAAGATTAAGCGCGACGGACTTACTATTCCGCGTGATGTTATTCAGTATATCGCACAGACAGCCAACGGCAGTGTACGTGACCTTGAAGGTGTAATCAATTCTCTACTTGCATATTCAGTTGTTTATAACAGCGATATCGATATGGCACTTGCAGAGAAGGTAATACGCCGTACAGTTAAGATTGACGACGAAAAGGCTCCGATCACAATAGATGGAATTCTGGATGGTGTATGTAAGTACTTTAATGTTGCAACTTCACAGGTTACAGGACGTAGCAGAAAGCAACAGTTCGTTAAGGCTCGACAGGTATCAATGTTCCTTGCACAGAAACTTACAGATATGCCGGCTTCACGCATAGGAAAGTTTATCGGAGGTCGCGATCATTCTACAGTCATTCATAGCTGTTCGCAGGTTGAGATGAAGATAAAGCTTGATTCTACGTTCAAGGATGATGTAGAGAAACTGGAACATTCATTTAAGACACACACACCGTTGCAGTAATTTACATTGCATCAGGTTTGAAATATATCCATAGAGATAAGTTATTGTTTAAATTGTATTACGTATACTTTATATAAGTATATGTAATTTTTTTATCCCTTTATGTAATGGCAGTCAATAGTTTCTAAAAATAAAAAAGGACATCATAATATTCTTATGATGTCCCTGTATCTTGTTGTAATCTAATACTTTATATGTCATGATTGCGCATCCTGTATTCAGCAAGTTCTTCATATTTAGTGCCTTTGCGACCATAGTTTGCGTAAGGATAAATAGATATGCCGCCGCGGGGAGTAAACAGTCCCGTAACCTCAATGTATTTGGGGTCCATCAGTTTTATGAGGTCCTTCATGATGATATTCACGCAGTCCTCGTGGAAGTCGCCGTGATTACGGAAACTGAAGAGATAAAGTTTCAGACTCTTACTTTCAACCATTTTTACGTCAGGTATATAACTTATTCTGATTTCAGCAAAGTCAGGTTGTCCTGTAATCGGACATAGACTTGTAAACTCAGGACAGTTGAAACGAACCCAGTAGTCATTTCCCTGGTGTCTGTTCTCAAACGATTCCAATACTTCAGGAGCATAATCCTGACGATATACAGTTTTGTTGCCAAGCAGCGATAATTCTTCTTTTCTTTCCATCTTTTGAAAATATTATATATCCCTGTGTATGCAAAAGAATCTGACTATTTCTTTGTACCTACACAGAGAAAACGTTGATGTTCAATTAAAAACAAATGATTCTTTCAGAGCCTTTCGTTTATCTTGTCATGTTTCAGTTTCTTGGTGGCAAGATATTTCTCCAGTCCCTTACGTCTCAGCGTACAAGCAGGACAATGTCCGCATCCGTCACCTTTGATGCCGTTATAACAAGTCATTGTCTCGTTACGAACAAGGTCAAATATTCCGAGTTCGTCAGCTAACGCCCATGTCTGTGCCTTGTCAAGCCACATTAGCGGAGTGTGAATAACGAACTGTTCATCCATAGCCAGGTTCAGTGTAACGTTAAGCGATTTTATGAACGAGTCCCTACAGTCGGGATAACCGCTGAAGTCAGTCTGTGAGACACCAGTCACGAGATGGTTTATTCCGTGTTCGCGTGCATAAACGGCACCAATACTTATGAAAAACATATTACGTCCGGGAACGAAAGTATTGGGAACAGAATCCTTGGGTTTCACTTCGTCCATAGTAACAGTACTGTCCGTAAGCGAATTTCTGCCAAGACTTCCTATGAGAGGAACTTCCATTGTCTGGAAATTAACACCAGCTTTAAGTGCAATTTCACGTGCCAGTTCAACCTCCTTGACATGTTTCTGTCCGTAAATGAAACTGAGAGCATACACTTCCTTGAATTTCTTTTTAGCCCAGAAAAGGCAGGTGGTAGAGTCTTGTCCGCCACTGAATATAACCAGAACCTTATCGTTGTTCATGGCTTATATCTCCTTAAATTTCAGAATGTTGTATGAGATGTTTTCGTCGTAAACATCAGTGTTGTCTATACGTTTGATATATTTTACCACACGTATAGTTACGGGCAGGATGATAATTTCGTAAAGAGTTTTAAGCACCACCTGTACCAGCATAAGCATAAGCAGTTCGTTAAGAGGAATTATTCCTCCGAAAGCAAGAGGGAAGAAGATAACAGAGTCAACACCCTCGCCGAATAATGTAGATACTATCGCACGAGCAGAGAAATTCTTACCGTGAGACATCACCTTCATTCTGCTCAGTACATAAGCATTGGTAAACGAACCAGCTAAAAAAGCCGTAAGACTTGCAACAGCTATACGCGGTGCAAGACCGAATACGAAATTAAAACTCTCTTCGCCTTCCCAGAACGAAGCAGCAGGCAGCGCGATGGCAATCTGTCCGAGTACTACGACAAGGAAATTCATAAGGAATCCCATCCAGATTATAAGACGCGCCTTACGAAAACCCCATACCTCTGCGATACAGTCGTTTATGATGTAAGAAATTGGGAAAACTATCAGTCCTGCTGTTGCAGACAGAGGACCCATCTGAATTACTTTGGTCTCTAAAAGATTAGCTGCGACGAGGCAGATACAAAAAATGATACCCAAGACCATAAAAGGTACCGAAACGAGATTTTTCTCTTTCATTTCTCCTGTTTTTTACGTGGTTAAGCCAGATTACACGACCGCTTTCCTTTTAAGCGGGTTTTTAAATTATAAATGTTTATGGGCGCAAAGGTAATAGTTTTGCGTTAAAGTACAAAATTTATAATTGTTTTTTGACATATTACGTAAGTGTACGTACACAAATAGTAAGAAGGTAAAAAATAAAAAGCTACTATTTCTTTTGTTTTATTCGTGCCAAACATTACCTTTGCATTAAAATAGGTAAATATGCAGGTTATCATATTGGCCGCCGGAATGGGGCGCAGATTAGGAAAATATACCGAAGAGAATACAAAATGTATGCTTGAGGTAAACGGTGTACGTCTTATCGACAGACTCCTGGGACAGCTTGAACGCCCCTTTGTAATAAAAGGGCAGGGCAGTATCCCGAAAAGACTTCCGCTCAACAGAGTGATAATTGTAATGGGATACAAAGGCGATAACCTGAAAAGATATCTCCAAGGCAAATACGAATCTCTTAATATCGAATTTGCAGACAATCCCATTTACGACCGTACCAATAACATCTATTCTCTTTCTATCGTAAAAGAAAAGATGTGCGAGGACGATACGCTCCTTTTCGAGTCGGACCTTGTGTTCTCAGACAATCTGATTCCGATGATAGTAAACTGCGGTCATCAGAATGCTGCGCTTGTGGCAAAGTATGAGACATGGATGGACGGAACGATGGTTCTTCTTGACAAAGACAATAACATCGTGAATTTCGTACCGCGCAAGGCTTTCGATTACGACAACGTCAACGATTATTACAAGACAGTCAATATCTATCGTTTTAGCAAAGATTTTTCAACTAACGTATATGTTCCGTTCCTTGAGGCATACACAAAGGCTCTCGGAAACAACGAATATTACGAACAGGTGCTGCGTGTGATAACACAGATTGAAGGTGCCGACTTCAGGGCTGTTCCCATCGGTGGCGAGAAATGGTACGAGATTGATGACCTTCAGGATCTTGACATTGCAGAGACTATATTCTCAAATACAGAAGACCTGCTGCCTAAATATCTGTCACGTTACGGCGGATACTGGCGTTTTCCGCAGATGTTAGATTACTGCTATCTCGTTAATCCCTATTTCCCTACGCAGAGAATGAAAGACGAGATGCGTGCTAACTTCGACATTCTTCTTACCGAATATCCTTCGGGAATGAAAGTAAACTCGCTGCTTGCAGGAAAGTATTTCGGAGTAGAACAGGACTATATCGCAGTAGGCAATGGCGCGGCAGAACTTATCAAGTCGGTTATTGAGAACAGTGATGGAAAGATAGGCATCACGATACCTACATTCGAGGAATATGTAAACCGTAAGGACAAGAACGACGTAGTGGCTTTTGCTCCGGGCAACAGAGATTTCTCTTATACGGCAGACGAACTTATGGCGTTCTTCTCAGATAAAGACATCTCGATGCTTCTCGTTGTAAACCCTGACAATCCTTCGGGAAATTTCATTGAGATAAAAGATATTCTCAGAATAGCCGACTGGTGTGCAGAACGTAACATAAGATTTGTCGTTGACGAGTCATTCGTGGATTTCAGCGACGGATATGCACACAATTCGCTCTTAGACAATAAGATTCTCGAAGAACATAAGAATATGTTTGTGATGAAGAGTATCTCTAAGTCGTATGGTGTTCCCGGACTCCGTCTCGGAATAATTGCCAGCGCCGACGAAAAAGAAATATCACGCATTAAGAAAGATGTAAGTATATGGAACATCAACAGTTTTGCAGAGTTCTATATGCAGATATTCAATAAATACGTAACATTCTATAGAGAAGCCTGTGCCGATTTCGTAGCAGAACGCAGACATCTCGAAGAAGGACTTAGAAGTGTTCCTTTCTTAAGAGTAATTCCCACACAGGCCAACTTCTTCCTGTGCGAGGTTACGGGAGACATCTCCACATCAGAACTTACCATGAAACTCCTTTCGGGATATAACATTCTGATAAAGGACTGTAGTAAGAAGTTAGGAATGACAGGACGTAAATACATCCGTCTTGCTATACGCGACACTAAGGACAATGACCGTCTGATAGCTGCCATGCAAAGCATAAACGATGAAATGGAGCAGAAAGCGTAAAACTTTGCTCATAGATATGTAATACAGAAAATATTTATTAGTGACGATATATGATTGTAGCTGTTCGGATAAGTAGAAAGAAACATTGCAGCTGCATAAAGTTATAACATATAGAGGATAAAAGTTTTGGATACAAAAGATAACAAGATTGACAATGAAGCGCTAAGGGCAAGATTTAATCCCGAAGGCTCAGTATTGAGACGACAGCAGATGAGAATGCTCGACATACTTATTGCAGTCGACAAAATATGTAAGAAACATAGTATTCGTTACTGGCTCAGCAGCGGAACGCTTATAGGCGCTATTCGTCACGAAGGATTTATTCCCTGGGACGACGACCTCGACATCGAGATGATGCGCGAGGACTATCTTAAGTTTGTCAGAGTAGCACCCGATTATCTTCCTGACAATCTGGCGTTGCAGACAATGGATACCGACAAGAATTATTTTTATTTCTATGCTAAGGTGCGCGACCGTAATTCTTACATGGAAGAACTTAACCATTACGACCGTCGTCTTAAGGAGAAGGGTATATACATCGACGTGATGCCCGTTGAGAGTCAGCCGATGTTTATTCACAAACTGACGGAGAAACTTCAGGGACATGTGTATAAGATATGGCGTACAAGCACCGATGACGACAAGAGTATGACAAAGGTACGTTTGATTACGCGTTTCAACAGATACGTATCTTATCCTATTCTCCGCATGCTCTGTATGCTGTCGGGAACAAAGAACATTACGAGCGGTATGGGAATACCTTTCCACAACCCTCGCAGAATGAAACATATCTTCCCGCTTACCATGCATATCTTCGAAGGACATTATTTCCCAGTTCCGGGAAACAGTGATGCTCTGCTGCGCGGACTTTACGGCAATTATATGCAGCTGCCCGACTTGGATAAGATAAACCTTCACGTAGATACGATCAAATTTAAAAAATAGTAAATGGATAGTCTGAAGGAGAAAACGGCGAAGGGACTGTTCTGGGGCGGTATGAACAACGGCATCCAGCAGCTTGTCGGAATGTTGTTCGGCTTCATTCTCGCACGCCTTCTCTCCAGTTCCGACTATGGTATGATGGCAATGATAAGCATCTTCTCGCTTATCGCCACCGAATTACAGAGCAGTGGATTCAAGACGGCACTTGCCAACTTGAAGAATCCGCGTCCTGAGGACTATAACTCTGTGTTCTGGTTTAACATCATAGTAGGAACGTCCATATACATAATACTTTTTTTCTGTGCTCCGCTTATAGCAGAGTTTTATAACACCCCCGAACTTGTTCCGCTCTGCCGTTACGCATTCTTGGGATTCGTGTTCTCAAGTTTCGGATGTGCGCAGTCTGCACATCTGTTTAAGAATTTTATGGTTAAGCAGCAGGCACAGACCGGAATGACTGCCGTTCTGCTGTCGAGTATGGTAGGCGTTATAATGGCATGGAACGGATTTTCTTACTGGGCACTTGCCACGCAGACTAACGTCTATGTGCTTACATGCACGCTGATGTACTGGTATTTCTCCGACTGGCGCCCTGTGTTTAAGATTGATTTCGGTCCTGTGAGAAAGATGTTCCGTTTCAGCTGTAAGATTCTTGCATCGTCTGTTCTCGTACATGTAAACAATAATGTACTTAACATTCTTCTTGGAAAATTCTTTGGTACAAGTACTGCCGGCAATTATAACCAGGCATATCAGTGGAACTTCAAAGGTTTCTCGCTCATTCAGGGTATGATACAGCAGGTGGCGCAGCCCGTTCTTGTAGAAGTAGGCGACGACGAGGAACGACGTATGCGTGTGTTCCGTAAGATGATGCGCTTTACTGCATTCATCTCTTTTCCCCTTCTTTTCGGATTAAGTCTTGTTTCAGAAGAATTTATCGTGATAACAATCACTGAGAAGTGGCTCGTTAGTGCCGGAATGCTTAAGATGCTATGTATCGGTGGCGCCTTCATGCCTCTCGGTACACTGATGTCTAACATGGTGATAAGTCGCGGAAAGTCTGGAGCATATATGTGGAGTACCGTACTGTTCGGCATTGCACAGATATGTATCATGATAATGATTTATCCTTATGGCATTACTCACATGGTTGAGGCTTATGTAGTCCTTAACATAACATGGATATTTGTATGGGACATGATAGTATGGCGCCTTATCGGTTACAATCCTCTCATGTTCCTAAAAGACATAGCACCTTATTTGTTGTCTGCTGCCGCAGTGATGTATGCAACATCCGTAATTACTGGCAGCATATCAAATTTGTGGCTGCTCCTTATTTCCCGAATCATCATTGCCGCTATATTCTATTATGCCGTAATGCGTATTGCTGGCAGCGTAATACTGAAGGAATGTACCGAGTTTGCAATGAAGAAGTTTAAGAAATAGAAATAATACAGACGTTAAATTTAAATAATTAAATACAATGGCAAAACAGAAGATAAAATACGGAATAATTTCTGTGGATGAAATTAGTTTTAAATATCATCCGGAAAAACTTTCTGCAGATTTTAATGCAGATAATCTGCAACTGGGATTTGACAACAGTCTTGAGGCTCTCGACGGACAGCAGGAACTCATTACAGTAGACTTTGGCGTGAAATATATGTACAAGGGCGAAGAAATCCTTCAGAGTATCTATGCTTTTCATTATCAGGTAGATAACCTCGTAAAATATGTCAAGCTCGATAAGGACAACAGTGTTAAGATAGAAACCATTATGCCTCGTCTGCTTAATACAGCACTTGAGACTATGCGCGGTATAATACTGGCGCGTACGGCAGGTACACCGCTTGCAAAATGCCCTCTTCCTATATTTGATGTAGAAGAAACTGAACAAAAATAAAATAAATATAGTCTGATGACGTTATCTAAAAAGAATTAACATTAAACATAAAAAACACAATGGAACAACAAAAAAATCTTAATGTAAGAATAGGACTCAGAGCAGTAAAAGAAGTAAATTATATGTTTCGTCCTGAAAAGATAGCAGACAAAATCGATCCGACAAAGATTCAGATTGGTTTTACAAACAATATCCACGGACTTAACGTAGACCAGAATTTCATCTCAGTAGCATTCGGTGCTAAATATTCATACGACGGTGAAGAACTTTTGCAGTGCATCTATGCATTCGATTTCAACGTAATGGATCTGAAGCAGTATGTTCAGTTTGGCGAGAACAAGAATGTTACAATCAATGTGATAATGCCTTATCTTCTTGATGTTGCAATGGGTACTCTCCGCGGCATCATCGTTGCTAAGACTTACGGCACTCCTCTTTACAACTATCCTCTGCCTATCATAAACATTGAGCAGCTCATTAAGGGTATGGCAGAAGCTACAAAGGTAAACTAACTTATAAGAAATCTTGAAAATGGAACTCCGGAAGGTGTTCTGGAATTTTCATAAATTTGATATTAAATTTATAATCACCTGTGGCTGAATGTTGCCGCAGGTGATTTTTTGTATGCCGCATTGTGTCTGTATTTCTTATTCTATCGGCAGCCAATCATGTCCTTTTATGCTGATAATTAGAAAACTTTACATCACTGACATAGCTTTTCAAGCTTCTTGATGCCTTCTCGTAATGTGCTTTTGTGCTTATATTTATAAAGAAAAACACGGCACGAAAAAGTCCTGAAAGTTGTTTGTGAGCGTGATTTAATGGCTGTACGAAGTTTTATTTCGTGGTTTTTAAGCGAAAAACAGTCAAAAAACCTACTTTTCTGTCATTATTCGCGTCTTTTTAGTCCATAACATAGGCTGTTTTCCGAGTAAACGCACCTGTAAAAGTTTGTAAACGTAGTTGCAAAAGTTTGCAAACGCACCTGCGATAGTTTGTAAACATAAGTACATTAGTAAAAAAGCATACTAAAACACCGGTTTTCTTTCAGCATATTTCGCATGATACATCATGCGTTTCAGAAATATTGAAAAATAAACATTGCCCAAAGACAGCGAAATACTCAAAATGATAAGTGATGTATAGAAAACTCTATGTTATAATAAGAAAAACCCCAGCTTAAGGAAAAGTCCCTTAAGCTGGGGTCTCATGTTATTAGTTAGACATTCTGCTGTCTTGTTCATACTGATGTTACCACATTATATATAAATAAGGTCGCTCATAACATCATTGCTGATAAAAATACCTTCGCGTGTAAGATGAAGATGATCGTTCTCGATTACCAGATGTCCTGCCGATATAGAATTTTTAGCGTTACGAAGAAGATAATCGTACAGCTCCGTACCAAAACGCTTCTTAAATTCAGGAAGGTTTATTCCGCACATCATGCGCAGCATGGTAGTTATGGCATCGTTGTAAGCCGTAAATAAGTCAGTCTCCTCGCTCTCGCAAGGAACGACACCTTTATTTATAGAAGAAATGTATTTCCTAATGTCCGAAACATTCCACTGGCGCGAATGTCTGTCGTACGAATGAGCGGCAGCACCAACACCCAGATAAGGAATGTCCTGCCAGTAGGCACTGTTATGGCGCGAATAACGTCCCGGACGTGCAAAGTTGCTTATCTCATAATGTTCGTAGCCATTGTCAGTAAGAGTCGTTATAAGGTCATCGTACATTCTCACACTCAGTTCCTCGTCAACCTCTTTAACCTTACCGTCTTCAAGGAGTTTGTATAGAGGCGTTCCTTCCTCATACATCAGACTGTATGCCGAAATATGCTCAACGTTAAGTTTGATGGCTTCTAAAATATCACTGTGCCAGTCGGCAGCCGTTTCGTCAGGAAAGCCAAACATAAGGTCAATGCTTATGTTCTCTATTCCGTTTTCGCGTAAAAGCTGCACGGCACGTCTCACCTCCGCAGCATTATGACGGCGGCGGATAAAATGCAGACGCTCGTCGGAAAAAGTCTGTGCGCCCATGCTCACCCTGTTAACCGGAAGCGAACGTATCACGGCAGCATATTCAGGCGTTATGTCGTCCGGGTTACACTCCATAGTGATTTCTGCATCGAAATTGACATTATATACATTATATATATGATCGAACAAACGTTGCAGATTCTCATGCGAAAGCTGCGACGGAGTGCCACCGCCGAGATATATCGTGTTAAGTTCTTTCGATGGCAGATAGTCGGCACGCACTGATAGCTCGCGGCACAGAGCTTCTGTGTAATCATTTTGCAGAGAATCCGTCGTTGTGGAGTAGAATCCGCAGTATATGCATCTTGTCTTGCAAAAAGGTATATGAATGTATAGTGAAGACATTGTATATAATGAATATATTTACAAATTTACATGCAAATGTACTGATTTGTTTAAAAAAATAAGTATTTGTGCCTTATTTATTTGCATTGTAATATAAAAAACGCTATATTAGCAGAAAATAAAAACATAAACCTTTAAATCAATTATTATTATGAAAGTATACCAGACAAACGAGATTAAAAATATTGCGCTCATTGGCAGCGCGGGTTCCGGCAAGACTACACTTGCCGAGGCAATGCTTTACGAAAGCGGCGTAATCAAGCGTCGTGGTACAGTGGAAGCGCGTAATACAGTCTGTGACTATTTCCCCGTTGAGCAGGAATACGGTTATTCAGTATTCTCTTCTGTTTTCAGTGTAGAATGGAACGGTAAGAAGCTCAATATTATAGACTGCCCGGGTTCTGATGACTTCGTTAATGGTGCAATTACAGCTCTAAACGTTACCGACGAGGCCCTTATTCTTATTAATGGTCAGTATGGTCCCGAAGTAGGTACACAGAATAATTTCAGATATACAGAAAAATTACAGAAACCGGTAATCTTCCTCATCAACCAGTTGGATAAGGACAACTGTGACTTCGATAACGTTATCGAAAAGATGCAGGAAATTTACGGTCCTAAGTGTATTCAGATACAGTATCCCGTTGAAACAGGTGCTGGTTTCAATTCTATCATCGACGTACTGATGATGAAGAAATACTCATGGAAAGAAGATGGTGGCGAGACAACAATAGAGGATATTCCTGCCGACCAGATGGAAAAGGCTAAGGAACTGCATGCTGCTCTTGTTGAGGCTGCTGCCAGCTGTGACGAGAGTCTGATGGAGAAATTCTTCGATGCTGAGAATCTTACAGAAGATGACCTCCGCCAGGGTATCCGCCAGGGACTCATCACTCGTTCTATATTCCCCGTATTCTGCGTATGTGCAGGTAAGAGTATGGGTGTTCAGAGACTTATGGAATTCTTAGGCAACGTTGTTCCTTTCGTAAGCGATATGCCGAAGGTTCACAATACACGTGGCGAGGAAGTTACTCCCGATGCCGAAGCTCCTACATCTCTTTATTTCTTCAAGACTGCCGTTGAACCTCATATCGGTGAAGTAAGTTACTTCAAGGTAATGAGCGGTTCTGTTAAGGAAGGCGACGATCTTATAAACCGTGACCGTAGTTCAAAGGAACGTCTGTCAAGTATCTTCATCTGCGCAGGTGGTAACCGCGAGAAGATTGAAGAACTTAAGGCTGGTGATATCGGATGTGCCGTTAAACTGAAGGATGTAAAGACTGGTAACACATTGTGCGATAAGGACTGCGAATACAGATTCGACTTCATTAAATATCCTAATCCGAAATTCTCTCGTTCTGTAAAGGCTGTCGATGAGGCTGAGACAGAGAAGATGATGACCGCTCTTATCAAGATGCGTCAGGAAGATCCTACATGGATTGTTGAGCAGAGCAAGGAACTGCGTCAGACTATTATCCGCGGTCAGGGTGAGTTCCACTTACGTACATTGAAGTGGCGTATGGAAAATAATGAGAAGATTATGATAGAATATGGCGAGCCGAGGATTCCTTATAGAGAGACTATCACAAAGGCTGCTCGTGCCGACTATCGTCATAAGAAACAGTCTGGTGGTGCCGGTCAGTTCGGTGAAGTTCACCTGATTGTTGAACCTTACGCAGAAGGAATGCCCGATCCTACAGTTTATAAGTTTGGCGGACAGGAATTCAAGATGAACATCAAGGGTAAGGAAGTTATCGATCTCGAATGGGGTGGCAAGCTCGTATTCATCAACTCTGTTGTCGGCGGTGCTATCGACCAGCGCTTTATGCCGGCTATCCTCAAGGGTATCATGGAGAGAATGGAACGCGGACCTCTTACAGGTTCTTATGCACGCGACGTACGCGTTGTGGTATACGATGGTAAGATGCACCCGGTAGACAGTAACGAACTTTCGTTCATGCTTGCTGCACGTAATGCGTTCTCACAGGCATTTAAGGAAGCAGGTCCTAAGATTCTCGAACCTATCTATGACCTCGAAGTATATGTTCCCGGTGACTTCATGGGTGATGTAATGGGCGACCTTAACGGACGTCGTGCCCTCATCATGGGTATGGACAGCGAGGCTGGTTATCAGAAACTGAAGGCTAAGATTCCTTTGAAGGAACTTTCAAACTATTCTAACACTCTGCGCTCACTTACTGGCGGACGTGCTTCGTTCACAACTAAGTTTGCAAGCTACGAGCTCGTTCCGAACAACATCCAGGGCGAACTGATTGCAGCTCATGAGAGTGAAGAAACAGAAGAAGAATAAAATTAATTTTAGTATAAGTTCATATATTTGTAACTCGTAGAGGATTCCCGACCCAGAATCTTTGTGAAAAGACACTGGCTACGGAATCCTTTTTTTGTTTCCGTATGAAATCACAGAAACAGTGTCGTTAGGTGTTTATGGCAATGTAAAATGTCTTTCGACGGACATACATAAAAAATAAAGCTTACGAAACAAGAAGTCCCGCAAGCTTTAAAAATATATTTTAGTATAAGAAATCTCTTTATATTGCTAATATAGCAAATATTTCTCATAGTTCCAAATAACTTAACATAGTTTATCTCATTATGCGTATTTTGTGCTATATACTAAGATAAATATATGATAATTAGGAAGTTTTATTTTTTAAAGTATATCTGAATAAAAGTGTCTCAGACAGGAAATGTAAAGGAACAGAATAAAAAACATTCCAAAAAATTTGGAAGATTCTAATTAAATGTATACCTTTGCACACGCCTTAAGAAAGTAAGAGAGCTTTCTAAACGGGTATCTTAGATGGTGGATATAGTTCAGTTGGTTAGAGCGTCAGATTGTGGTTCTGAATGTCGTGGGTTCGAGTCCCACTATCCACCCCAAAAGAAGAGAAGTCCTGCAAACAATGTTTGTGGGATTTTTTTTGTCTCTTTTTTTTCTTACATAAACGTATAAAGTAAAGCCCCGCAATCGTATAACAACGATGACGAGGCTTTTTTATGATATGTTTAAAAATCTGTTTACATCCTTATCTTATGTTTTCTGAACTGTTCAAAGTCTTCTTCGTCCAGTCCTAACTTGTCATAGTCCACGGGGAGGTTATGATCGTTTATGAAGTGACGTTCTTTAATACCGTATCTGTCGGATGCCACAGAGAGCGAATCGTTAAGATATGGCGTAGATATTCCGGCAATCTTGAGCATAGTATGAATTACCGATGCATTAGAAGCTACGGGCTTGTCCTTGTTTCTCTTTATGCTGCGCACCACATCAGGATATTTCACGGCAAATGTATCGGATGTCCACACAATGAACGGTATGTGCATCTGGTAATATGTGGGAGTGGGAGATGAGTGCAGGAAACGTTTCCTGCCATCATCGAAAATATCCTCGCCATGATCGGAAGCATAGAGCAGTGCAGAGGCACAGCCACGTTCCTCAAGACGACTCATGAGACCATCGAGGAATCTGTCTGTCTGCACGATAGTATTATCGTATGCATTTATCAGATTACTTCTGTGTTTGTCCGAGGCATTGACAATGTTATCGGGTACGAATACGGCTCTTTCAGCCGGGTAGCGTTCTCTGTAATTGAAGTGAGAACCGTAGGTGTGCAGAACTATGAACAGTTTGTTGTGACCTGCCGCCAGCAGTTCGTCTACCTTCTGAGTAAGTTCAACGTCGCTTATGTTATGGCTGGCAGTGGCACCTTCCTTTAAGAACACCACGCTGTCTGCCTCGTTACCGAAGATGTCGATAAACGAATGGTTGAATCGCTGGTTAGAGAAGAATGCCGTATAGAATCCCGCTTCATTGAAAGCTTCTATTATGCCTTTCTCGTTATATATGCGGTTGTAATCTTCTGCCGATGCAAGCGACATTATCATCGGGACACTTATGTGAGTAGTGTTCGACTGTGTCATGACGTCGCTGAAGGCTGTTACTCCGCGACGCTTTTTTAGCAGCGGTGTGGTGTTACGTTCATACCCGTAAAGTCCCCAGCTGCACGCACGACTTGTTTCGCCTATTACCAGAATATAAATTTCAGACTGCGACTTATCGTGTGTAGATACAGCCTTGTAGCTGAAGTCAGAAGAAGTCTCTTCATAATGTGCCATGTCGTACGAACGTTCGAATGCCAGTCCGAGATTGTAGCATACGTTTATGGGGAACATGTCAAGATGTACGGCATAGTCTTTATACGATACAGAAGTTATCACCGTAAGAACTACGCCAGTGCCAGCTCCGATGTAAGAAAAACGTCGTGCCAGTGACGTGAAATGTTCTGTAAGATATTCTTTGCGTATGATGGAGAATATTCCCAGGATAAGTGCCGGAAGATATAAAATAAACACTCCTGCCACAACAGGCACGATATTGTTGAGAAGTTCCGTTGCCTCGTTGAAATTTGTCGTGGCTACATTCAGGAACATATCTACCGAGATAATGGAATTGCCGAACAGGTAGAGCAGTACGAGCTGAAATGCTGCAAGAAAAACGAACGGGAACATAACCCATATCATCATTCCCGGTCGGCGTTTTATAGTGAATAGAAGAGCATATACCGATGCCGGCAGTATAAGATTACATATATTAGCCAGAAGCGACATTTCTTCTGTAAAACAGAGTACCACGTTAGGTACCATTATTGCAGCAAGATAATAGACAAACAGTCGCTGCGGAACTACAAGATACTCAAATATTTTTTTAAAAAGCTTCATTTACACTGAACATTACGCCCGACTGTCCTGCCTTTCCCAAGCCGCAGTCGAATCTTAAATTAACATTTTTCTTAAACTCCCATCTGTAACCTATGCCGCAGTTAGGCAGTATCTTATTGCCATCTATGGCCGAGAACTTATCAAATACCGTTCCCGCTCCGACCCATGCCACGATGCCGTTACGTCCCCACAGATGCTGTCTGAGTTCTAACTGGCATTCTAACTTATGTTTGTCACGATAACGCCCCTCGTAATATCCGCGCATTGAGTTAGAACCTCCAAGCTGCGCCATCAGTCCCCATGGAACGTCTCCGAAGTTGAGCATACCGTTTACGTCTCCGGCAAGCACTGCTCCTTTCCAAACCTGACTGTAGAAACATGCCGTTAGTTCTGTAGTGCTGAAAGCGTGTGAGTTGCCTATGCACTGAGGACGGAATGTCTGTGTACCGCTGAGCAGACATCCTTTGCGCGGGAATGTTATTACGTCGCGCGTGTCGTATACGGCAGTGAAACCAATTCCGACATTAGACGTTACGCGGTCGAAATCTGGTAATATTTCAGGATTATCGGGATTGTCGCAGTCTATGTAATTGTAGGCAAACGTAGGACCTATGAAGAAGTTGTCGGTGAGATGTATCAGAAAACTTGCCTTGACATTGACCTGATGACGTTTCAGTTCGGTTTTGTTTTTGTCCTCGTTACACATATCGTATCCGATACCCCACGTATAAGAAGGGAACGTGTAGAATTCTGCATCATAAATCAGACGGAAACGGTCGTGCGGAAATATGTTATTTCCATAAAGTTCAATCTTTCTGTATCCTACGGTGGATAAATCGCCAACAAGCGAGATATCCGATTTCATAAGTGTAGTGTCGGAACGATCGGTGCTGTACAGACCTGCTGCAAGTGCCGCAACGCCAAACTTCTTGTCGCTGCTGTAACGCGGAGCTCCAATGATACTGAAATCAAATTTCTTGTCACTTCGCCCTTCGTTAGAACGGCTGAAATAGTTCCATACCTTTGCAAACAGACTTTTTCCCTTTATGGTATCAGACTGTAAAACATGCGCATTTAAACTTCCAGAGAAAAAACTCAGAAAGGTGAATATGACAATCAGTTTTGCATATAAAGGTCTCATTCGTTCACTTATACTTGATGGAGAATAACTATAATGAAATAGTTTTCTGCAAAAGTAAACATTAAGTATGATACAGAGAATTATTTAATACAAATGTCTCTTAATAAGTGTTTCCTATTTCTAAATACATGCTAAAAACATAGAAAAACTTGATAACGTAATACGATAATCATTGAAAATTCATATATTTGTTGTCAGATTTATAATTTATATGACAGAAAACAAGGAGAAAAAACAATGGGGTGGGCGTAGAGAAGGTGCAGGACGTCCGTCTACTGACAGTAAACTTTACAGTGTACGTATGCCGCGATACATTGCAGACATCATAGACCGTCAGGAAAGTAAGACGGATTTCTTTAAAAACTGCATAATGCGTGCCCTCTCCACAGATTGCGAAAATGTGCTTAAGACTATGGGGAAGGTTTACAAAGCTGCGGACGTGAAAGATATGAAACTCCCGTTTTTTGACATAAGTCTGGTGGCGGGTTTCCCTATCCCGTTGGACAATGACGAACGTTCGCAGGACATAGAACTGTTAAAGATGCTGTGTCCCAATCCCGAGTCGAGTTACCTTATACGTGTAGAAGGCAGTTCGATGATAGATGCCGGAATATATTCAGGCGATCTGGTCATTGTGGATAAGAGTAACCGTAATCCCGATGAGAGCGAGGTAGCAGTGTGTGAGTTTAACGGTGAATACACCCTGAAACGTTTCGTGAAACGTGATGGGCAGGGCTGGCTTGTGCCTGCAAATCCAGAATTCCCGAAGATAAAGATAACTGAAGACGATGAATTCAGTATATGGGGAACTGTAACATATATAATACATCGTCCGAGAAACTAATTGCGATAACTAACTGTTATGATTGCACTTGTAGACTGTAACAGCTTCTTTTGTTCCGTGGAGAAAGTTTTTCATCCCGGACTCAGCGGGCGTCCTGTATGTGTGCTGAGTTCTAATGACGGGTGTGTCGTGGCTCTTACACCTGAGGCAAAGGCGCTGGGACTGCATCGCGGTGATCCGCTGTTTAAGGTAAAGGATATTGTTGAGGCTAACAATGTTGTGATTTTCTCGTCTAACATGCAGCTTTATTCGGTAATGAGTCGCAGGGTAACTAACATCTTGCGACGTAACATTGCACACGTTGAGAATTACAGTATAGACGAAAGTTTCTGTTATCTTGATGGTTATGAAAGAGTGTACAATCTCGAAGACATGATGCGTTCGCTTGCCGACAAGATAAAACTTTATACCGACATTCCCGTAAGTGTAGGCATCGCACCGACAAAGACACTGGCAAAGGTTGGCAGTAAGTTTGCCAAGAAGTATAAGGGTTACCATGGCGTGTGCATGATAGATACGGAAGACAGACGCAGAAAAGCTCTGTCTATGTTTCCCTTAAAGGACGTGTGGGGAATAGGACGAAGAATGCTTGATAAATTATATTATTACGGAATAACAGAAACTTTGCAGTTTGCCGACATGAAGGAATCGTGGGTAAAGGCTCGTTTCTCACAGCCTATCTGTCAGACATGGACCGAACTGAACGGAACGCCATGTATAGATACGGCAGAGGTAATGCGTAACAAAAGTATCAGTACAAGTCGCAGTTTCGGAGATATGGTAGGCGACCTTGAATCTTTAAAGTCTTCTACGGCAGTGTTTGCTGCCAGCTGCGCCAACAAACTGCGCGTTCAGCATGCTGTGGCATCAGAGGTTACGGTATTTATAAAAAGTAATCGTTTCCGTAATGATCTTGGGCAGTATGCCAATGTCGCAACATGCTATCTTGAAACACCCACTGCCGATACCATTGAGATTACTGATGCAGCGCTGAGGCTGCTTAAAGATATATATCGTCCGGGGATAATGTACAAGAAAGTAGGAGTAGTTCTCGGTAATATTACCGACGATT
Organism: Prevotella sp.; assembly: GCA_020026195.1. Classification (GTDB taxonomy): domain Bacteria; phylum Bacteroidota; class Bacteroidia; order Bacteroidales; family Bacteroidaceae; genus Prevotella. Next base: position 29,810 of record JAHHQW010000002.1, on the reverse strand, counting down.
ATGCCATTCAGCAGCAGCTGTTCGACGGAATAACAAACAGAAAGGAACGTGCTGCACTTATGAACACAATAGACTCCTTAAACCACCGCTATGGTCTTAAGACTGTGCGTCTTATGGCAGAAGGCGAACGCAAACAGCATTGGAATGTAAAGTCGGAGTATAAGAGTAAGAATTATCTTACCGACATAAATGAGATACTTACCATAAAGATATAAAAAGGCGCCACATAAACTATGCGGTGCCATATTGTTATATCAGTCTGTAGTTACTGTCTGATAAGATCTTTTACTTTATCTGTTATGAGATTGTTGATATCCTTGAAAGGAATTATACAGTGAGGAATGCCTCCTGCGTAACTGTCAATCTCATAAGCTCCGTAATAAATCATCAGACCGTCTGTGGTGATTCCAGGTTCCTGTACGGGGAAATCAAATGCAAACATTCCGTCCCAGTCATGTTTCTCCTTATAGAACTGTTCCTCTAAGTTCTTCTTAATGATATTTTTTATTTCGTCTTCCTTGTCTGCAACGAAAATATCTTTGATGCCGAGAACCTCGTTGCTGCTCTTGTCAATGGTGAAGTAACCCTTTGATGTCATGCCGTGGGCACCTCCAGTGTATTCGTATGTATCAAAGTAATATGTAACGTATTTGTCAGTGTTTTCTACTAATTTAATCTTACCGTCAAAACTATATGATACCGATGCATCACCATCATTACCCTCTGAGAATTCTGCAATTTCAGCAGCACTCTCGCTGATGAACTTTCCTGCAATCTTATTCAAGTCATCCTGTGATATTGTACATGAATCACCACCCATATGTATGGATATGTTTCTGTTAATTACATCAGTAAGCTCTTTGGGTCCTTTTACTGGGAAATCTACCACGAATTTGTATTCTATGTTTTTTGCTGTATCAGATTTCTCTACTACAATACTTTTGTAAGAAAGAGCATCGTCGCTGTCTGAAACGACTTCTACATTAGATTCTTTCTTATTATCACAGCTTATCATGAATGCCATCGATAACACGGCAATCATTGTAAAAAATACGTTCTTCATATTTGTATATCTAAATTGTTATTGTATCATCTTTATATATCTGCCAGACGTTCTATAAGCGGAACGTAATATTGTTTTACTTCATCGGCAGTGGGAGTGTGGTTGCCGGGAAAATGAAAAGAAGTGGAGTAGTGCTCCAAAAACAAAGGTTCGTAATGAGCCAGCGTGTCGTTATCACCGAACAATCCCCATATTTTATCTCTCATTTCTTTACTGCATCCGTCAAACTGACGACATTGAAGTTCTGCAAATTCTGATATAAGTTTCTGGTCTATCGTAAAATTCTGTATTCCGTCGGCACGAGGCGACTTGTACTGGTGATTGCCGATGCGTGATGTAAGAAACTTTGTCATCTCGAAGTGCGGATTTCCTAAGAGAGCAGGTATCTTAAGTTCAGAAGCTGTTATCTGACCTATGAAAGAACCATTGCTGTTGCCTACGATAATGTCGGGATGAACTGCGTTACACAGATTACGAACAAAACTTATGGCATCATCCGGGTGCATTGGCAGGTCGGGAGTATGTACTTCAGCCTTACCGTCAAGTGCTTCATGCAGAGCCACTGCCGGAATACAGCTCCCGGAAGCAAAGAAACCATGCAGGAATATAATTTTCTTCATAATCATTCTATAGGTTCAAGATATTCTATTGTTTTTCCGTGTGCTGCGGCATACTCTATCTCAGAACGTGTGGAACTGCCGATGTATCCTCCAACATTGATTACAAAAATACCGTCGGCCATATCAATCTTTCGTTTATGCATGTCGTCAAGCATTGCCTTGACGCCTTCGTTCCAAACTTCGTCGTCGCCGCTATGTCCGAAAAGACCAACGGAGATTACGATGCATCCCTCAAGTGTCAGTCGTTTCTGCTGTTCTATGAATTCATTCTTGAAACGAGTGCTTCCGCAAAGTGTAACAACTTTATATTTGTCAGTCATAATAATATTGTTATACATCAGATTGCAAAAATAAGGTTTTAATATATAAAAACAATATTTTCGATGGTGATAATTAAAAGATTTCTTATGCCAGTTGCTTTATATTCCGTATACGTAGACAGACACGTTGAGAAAGCCAAATGATATGCAAATAACAGTGAAATACCACAAAAGATATGTGTATTTGGCGTAAAGTATTCATTTTGGAAAAAAATATAAGGAAAACAAATGGACTATTACTAAAATATATTATATTTGCGCATTGAAGAAAAATCTACACTCATGAAAGAACAAAGTGAATATAAAAAATCGAGAATTATTCTTGCAATAATTGACATTATAGCAGTGTTACTGGCGTATCATTCGCTGGGATACATTGATACATTAGGTCATGCCGCCAGCATAGTACTTACTGCTGTTTCGGTCGTAATCTCAGCGATGGTAATATTTTGTCGTTTAAACTATCGTGAAATATTCAGTCTCGGTCAGAATCTCCTTGATGCAATCTTATTTATTCTGGTATTCCTATGGACTGTCTACTGTATGTGCATGGTATTATAGTTATAGATATAAAATAAAAAGAACCCGGTTCGCAAAGCATATATTTGAAACGAACCGGGTTCTTTTTAATAAGACTTCAGTCTTTATTATTTGTTGCTTACTCTCAGGTTATACTTCTTGATAACAGGATCGAGAGCCTTGGGGTCTGAGATAGGACAGATGTAGTTCATAAGCACTGTCATCATCTTAGGACCGAAAGCAGCAATTGCGCCTTCGAGACTTCCCTTTACGCAATATTCTGTAGCGATGCCGCAGATTTCAATTTCCTCGATACCGTATTTTGTAACGATGTCCTTAAGAATAGCAGCAGACTTCTTGTTGTCGAAGATAGAGTATTCGTCTACGTTTACGTCATCACCCTTCTCAAGAATAAATACATCACCCTTTGTAGCGTAAGCAGCCTTTGTAAGGTCTTCGTAAACGGCAGCACCCTTAGTGTGCTGAACGCAGTGAGCAGGCCACAGACCACCCTGAGGCTTGAAAGAGCAGTGGTTAGATGGATGCCAGTCGCATGTGAAAACCTTAACTGCATATTCGTTGTTGTTGATGTACTGAGCTAATTTCTTGATTACAGGCTCAGAGTTAGGTGCCTTGAGGCTGCCTGTGATAAAGTCGTACTGGCAGTCGATTACCAGCAACATCTTTTTCTTGCCGTTCTGTGCAGTAGCTTTTGCGCAGCACTCCTCGTTTTCTGCCTGTGCTGTTGCTTCAACAGTAGTGTTATTGGCAGATGTTTCATTGCCAGTAACTTCAGGGTTCATTGTTTCAGCATTTGCTGTAGTAAAAGAGGCAGCAAGCATGAGCATCAATGATACTAATTTAGTTCTCATGATTTTTAAATTTTCTTTTTACTTTTCTTTGTTAAATATATGCTTTGCGTATGTAATTCCGTACAAATCGTAAATCTCACAGAGATGAGCTGCACGTCTTACAAAATCCTTGTAATCTTTCTTTTCGGGCTGCATCCACTGTGATTCGGCAAGAGCACCCATGCGCGGAAGAACCATATATTCTGCAAGGTTCTCGCATGTAATGTACTCTGTCCAGAGGTTGCCCTGTGCACCGAGGATGTGTTTCTTTGCTTCCTCAGAGAGTGTGTCGGGAGCAGGTTCGAATTCATAAACCTTTTCCATTGTAAGTGTACAGCAGATGTTCAGCGGCTCGTTCCATGTTTCTTCCACCTGGTAATGGTCAAAGTAAACATGATCTGTAGGAGTCATCACTACGTCATGACCTAATGAAGAAGCTTCGATACCGCCCTTCATGCCGCGCCAGCTCATAATTGCTGCACTCTTGTCTACGTTACTCTCTAAGAGTTCGTCCCATCCGATAAGTTTTCTACCGTTCTTATTTAGATATTTCTCTACGCGTTTTGCGAAATATCCCTGAAGTTTTGCTTCTGCTGACATCTTGTCGTCGCCTGTGATACCTTCTTCCTTTATACGTTTCTGGCAGAGTTCGCATTTCTTCCATTCTGTACGTGGAGCCTCGTCACCACCGATGTGGATATATTTAGAAGGGAAGATATCCATTACTTCGTCAAGAACATCCTGGATGAATTTGAATGTCTCTTCTTTTCCTGCACAGAGAATATCATCGAACACTCCCCATGAAGTACCCACTTCATACGGACCGCCTGTACATCCTAATTCAGGGTAAGCGGCAAGAACAGCAAGCATGTGTCCCGGCATATCTATTTCAGGAATAACCTCAATGTAACGGTCGTGAGCATACCTTACAATCTCGCGCATCTGTTCCTGTGTGTAGTATCCGCCATAGGGTGTACCGTCGTAAACCTGAGAGTTACGTCCGATTACTGTCTCTTTGCGCTGTGAACTAATTTCAGTCAGTTTGGGATATTTCTTAATTTCAACACGCCATCCTTGGTCGTCGGTGAGATGCCAGTGCAGAATGTTCATGTTATGCAGTGCGATGAGGTTGATGTACTGCTTAACGAAATCTACGGAGAAGAAATGACGACTTACGTCGAGCATCATTCCGCGATATTCGAAACGTGGAGCGTCAGATATCTGAACTGCTGGCAGTTCTATAACTTTGGCATCCTTTACGATAGGCAGAGACTTACGCAGTGTCTGAATACCATAAAATACTCCCGCTGCTGTCTGACCTTCGATAAGTACGCCTGCATCGTGGATTGTAATGCCGTAACCTTCTTTCTCGCTAATCTTCTTGTTGAGGCTCAGCATTATGGTGTTACGCTGCTTCTTTTTAGCTTCAGTCACCTGCAAGTTCATGCCTGTGGTCTCTTTGATATACAGGCTGAGAAATTCAGCGTTACGTTTCATATCTTCATTGCCAGAATATGCAATCTTTGTTTCCTGATTAAGCATAAATGGCAGTCTTCTTGTCATAAACATCTTGTCAGGAAGAGGAACTACATCGTATGAAGCCCTCTCGACCTTCTGTCCCATTGCACTCACGCACACGATGAGCATGAGAAGCGCTGATAGTAAAAAGTTCTTTTTCATTAGTCTGTTTTGTTATTGTTTCAATAGAATTTTATGTCTGTAATTACCCTCGATCCTGCGTTTGCGTTCAGCTTATCCACAAGACGGCTGCGCATCATCATAAGGTTAGCCTTAAGTGCCGGGTTCTTAATCTCAACGCATAGTATCTGGTTGCGTATGTATTTGTTGCCGCTATATCTTGCAACAACCGGTCCTGCCACTTCGTCCCATGAATCAACAAGTCGTTTTTCACGAAGCGGTGTGTCAAGATGCATGTCGTGCAGAACCTTAGAAAGAAGGTCATCAATTTTATTTACGTCACGTTTAAACATTTCCGTGTTCCATTTCGGTGATTTCACCTCCGTTTACGCCGAAGAGTTTATAGTTGTAGGATGTTCCTTCGAGAATCTTGTCAAGGTGATCACGGTTGGTGTCGGTTACGAATATCTGTCCGTAACCTTCGCCCGATACTATATTAACAATCTTTTCCACACGTCCGGCATCGAGCTTGTCAAAGATGTCGTCAAGCAGAAGAATAGGACATGTACTGCTCGAAGTGTGTCGTAAGAAGTTAAACTGAGATAATTTTAATGCTAATACAAAAGTCTTGTGCTGTCCCTGACTTCCTTCCACCTTCATAGAATAATCATCTATGAGCATTTCAAGGTCGTCACGGTGTACTCCGTGCAGTGAATAACCTACGGCACGGTCCTTGAATCTGTCACGGCGTATGACATCGAGTAATGGTCCGCGCTGACAATGCGATGTGTAGGCTAAGGACACACGTTCGCCCTTACCCGAAATCTCATCGTAGATGTCTTGAAACACAGGCATCAGTTTCTTTACGAAAGCATCGCGGGCAGCATACACTTTTTCTCCTTCTGCTGCCATCTGCTCTTCGAGAATGTTCATCAGTGATTCGTCCGGTTCTTCTTCAAGTTTAAGCAGAGCATTACGCTGCTGAAGAGCCTTGTTGTAGCGAGAAAGAGATTCAATATATTCTGGATCGTATTGAGAGATAACGATATCCATCAGCTTGCGTCTGTGTTCGCTGCCGCCTTCGATAAGAACAGTGTCGGCGGGGGATATCATGATAAGGGGAATTAATCCGATGTGCTGTGACAGACGTGTATATTCTTTTCCGTCTTTCTTAAAACGTTTCTTTGAACCTTTCTTGACACCTGCAAAGACTTCGGTTCTGTCGCCTTTTTCATCGTCGTATCTGCCCTCAAGGACAAAGAACTCGCTACCATGTGTAACAAGCTGCGTATCACTCGGATTGAATGCACTTTTGCAAAAAGAAAGATAATAGACGGCATCTAAAAAATTTGTCTTTCCGGCGCCGTTGTGGCCTATCAGACAATTCATTTTAGGAGATAAATCTAACTGTGCAGAAGTAATATTCTTATAGTTTAATATGGAGATATTGCTGAGAATCATCTACTCTTTTTACCTTATGCTAGTGCAAAGTTATATGTTTTATCGTGGAAAACGAAAAAAAGGAGACGTAAATTTTTGTAAGTGCGATAAAATACGTAATTTTGCGCATCAGTTAAATGTGAAAAAATAAAAACAAAAAATAATGGCAAACACAAACAACACAAAAAATTCACAGAATTTGAATGAAGGAACAAACAGCCGCGAAGCTTACTTTATTCGTAAAAGAAAGCCCATCGCAATCATCATTGCTGTTGTCGTAATCGTGCTTATTGGCGGATTCGCTTTTAACCAGTACGTATCACAGCCTCGTGAAGACAAGGCGAGCACCGAACTTGCTAAAGGTCAGCAGCTCTTCGAGAGAAGTATGTTCGAAACAGCTCTCAATGGCGACAGCGCATCATACATGGGCTTCGCAAAGATTGCAGAAGAATATAGCAGCACAGATGCAGGTAACCTCGCAAACCTTTATGCAGGTCTCTGCTATGCAAATCTTGGTAAATGGCAAGAAGCTGAGAAATATATCTCTGGATTCTCTGTTAAGGGCGATGCAGTAGTAAGTCCTGCAGTTATGGGGGCTCTTGCTAACGTTTATGCAAACCTCAAGCAGTATGATAAAGCAGTAGAGCATTTCAAGAAGGCTGCAAGCATGGCTGACTCTAAGTCTTCAAACGGTATCAATCCGTTTATCTCTCCTGCATTCCTCCTTCAGGCTGGTGAAATTCTTGAAAGCCAGAACAAGAAGGATGAAGCTCTGGAAATATACAATGAAATCAAAACTAAATACTATAGCAATCAGTATGTTGCAAGTCAGATTGACAAATATATTGAGCGCGTAAGTGTTAAATAACAATGGCTACAGCACTGAAACATCTGTCCGACTATGATCCTGCATCGGTTCCCGACGCAACTAACATGTGTGTTGGTATCGTAGTGTCTGAATGGAACAGCGAAATTACCGATGCCTTGCTTGAAGGAGCCGTAAATACTCTGACAAAACACGGATGCCTTCCCGAGAATATTCATGTAAAGAGAGTTCCGGGCAGTTTTGAACTTATCTACGGAGCACGTCAGATGACTCTGAACGGAGGTTATGATGCTATTATAATCTTAGGCAGTGTGATTCGTGGTGATACTCCTCATTTCGATTACATCTGTCAGGGCGTTACTTACGGAATTGCACGACTGAATACGATAAGTGAAATGCCTATAGTATACGGCCTGCTTACCACAAACGACTTGCAGCAGGCGAAAGACAGAAGTGGCGGACGCCTTGGTAACAAGGGTGACGAATGTGCCGTTGTTGCCATTAAGATGGCAAAATTTTAAATTATTATATAATCCCTATATCTCTTTGACAGATATAGGGATTTTTTTAAACTCATATTTTTAACTATGAAATTTATATCTTGGAATGTTAATGGTCTGAGAGCCTGCGAAGGAAAGGGATTCAGAGATATATTTAAGGAACTCGATGCTGATTTTTTCTGCCTTCAGGAAACAAAACTTCAGGAGGGACAGATAGACATGCAGTTCGATGGTTATAAATCGTTCTGGAACTATGCCGAGAAAAAAGGTTATTCAGGTACTGCTATATTCACTAAGCATGAGCCTCTGAACGTTTCTTATGGCATGGGTGTCGAAGAACATAGTCATGAGGGACGTATCATTACACTTGAAATGGAGAAATTTTATCTCGTAGGAATGTATGTTCCCAATTCACAGGACGGACTGAAACGTCTTGACTATCGTATGCGCTGGGAAGACGACCTGCGTCATTATCTCATGGAACTTGATAAGAAGAAACCTGTGGTAATGTGCGGAGACCTTAATGTGGCTCACGAGGAGATAGACCTAAAGAATCCTAAGACCAACCATCAGAATGCAGGTTTTTCTGACGAGGAACGTGCTAAGTTTACCGAACTCTTGAAAAGCGGATTTACCGATACGTTCCGTTATAAATATCCTGAGCAGGTAACTTATTCATGGTGGTCGTACCGCTTCAAGGCACGTGAAAAGAATACGGGCTGGCGTATAGATTACTTCGTAGTGTCAGATCGTCTGCGCGAGAATATTGCCGATGCCAAAATACATACAGATATTATGGGCTCGGATCACTGTCCGGTGGAACTCACTCTTGATTTATAAATTAATACGTAAAATAGCATGACTATGAAGAAGTTTAGTTTAGTATTATGTCTTGCAGCACTGTTTGGAGTTTTTGGAGCAGCAGCACAGAATGTCGTTGAGAAAATAGAAATCTGGGGCAATGTGTCTCAGTCTTTGAAAACAAAGAAAGATAAGAAGACATCTTTCGGTCTTTACAAAATTGTAGTAAAGGACGGAAAGGCTTTGTTCATGCCTCTTGCTACCGGTGACAAGCATTTTGCAGCTAATGGTGGCGGTGTTATTCACGAAGGACGTTGTGACTTTCTGAATATAAGTGGCAGCAGCAGTGCGGAACTTCGTTCTTTCAATACACTGAACTGGAAAGCTTATGGCGATTCTGGTGAGGATGTGTCAGAAAACAATATTGTGACATCTGCTACAGCTTATGATGCTTCAACAGGAAAGATATATGCATGTCTTACTGATAATAAAGGTAAGGAACATAGTTATGGCTATGTAGATTACGACAATTATCGTCGTACTAAGATAGGTTTTAACGATAATCATTATGTGGCAATGGCCGTAAATGGTGATGGAACTTTATACGGCATTAATATAGAAGGAGCACTGCATAAGATTGACAAGCGTTCTGGTAAGAGTGAATCAGTTGGTTCTACCGGAGTAAAACCTTCAGAGGATGTTCAGTCTATGGCATTCAATCCCAATGATGGTAAAATGTATTGGGCGGCATCACCTAATAAAGGCACATCGTTTTTGTGTTCTGTAGATCTTACGACAGGTAATATAAATAAGGTGTGTGATTTTTCAGATAATGACGTCATCTCATGTATGTTTATTCCTATGCAGCCGGAAGGCGGAGCTCCTGCACGTCTGTACGACATGGAGGTACTGTTCGAAGGTGCGCAGAACAAGGGTTCGATGGTATTTACTCTTCCAGTAGAACACTATGACGGTTCTGCAATAACAGGTGAGATAGAATACAATTTAATGGTTGATGATAAAGTAGCAGGTCCTTTTAAAGGAAAACCAGGCGAAAAAGTCAGTGCCGAAGTGTTTGTTGATGATGCAGGAATGCATGACTTTAAAGTAGTGCTCAGAACTGATGGAAAGGAAAATGCTTACAACAGTATTTCAAAATGGATTGGCTATGACGAACCATCACCTATCCGTAATCTTAAATATTATACCACTATAGACAAGTTGGTTTATCTCAGTTGGAAGGCGCCGCGCGGCGGACGACACGGAGGTTATGTAGACATGAAGAATATTGTATATAAAATAGTACGTAATCCCGGAGGTCTGGTAGTTGCAGAAGCTTGTGAAGATACACAATTCCAAGATGATGTTTCAAGTGGTGGTTCTAATGGTTTCTATTATGAAGTCACTCCTTATATAAAGAAGTAATATTCGTCCCGTATAAGTGGATAAATAGTTCTTTGAAATCATCGAAATATAGTCAATTACATGGTTTCTCGAAATGAAACGGACTTAATTTTGCAACTTTGCAGTCTAATACAAATAGCTGCTATGTTCCAAAACAAATACGTATTCTCTCATTAACCGCTTTTCTGAACAGGACTCAGTTTAACAACTATGTTCGCAAGTATGATGGTAATCGCTATGTGAAGCAATTCACTTGTTGGAATCAGATGTTCGCGATGATGTTTGGACAACAGAGTAACTGTAAGAGCCTGCGAGAAGCGGATGACCAACATCCTTGGCATTTCCGGAAAGAAATTTCTATAAGAAAAGATGGTTGGTCGAGCTATTTTTCAAATGGCTAAAGCAGCACCTTAAGATAAAGAAATTCTGGGGCACAACCGAGAACGCTGTTCGAATACAAATCAGTGTGACTGTTATCACATACTGTTTTGTGACTATTGTCCAACTTAATATGAAGTTGAAACGCTCGGCCTATGAAGTTTTGCAAATTCTCAGCATATGATAGACCTTCTATGTAAGATTAACGATGATATAAAAGTGATTAAATAGGACTTTGAAACTTGACAGACAGACGGCAGATTTATCAGATAATGTTCTGGTAATCTGCCGCCTGTCGTTTTATTCTATATGTTCTTTAATAATTCTTTATTGCTCTTACAATGCCAATATCGGCAGCCGCCCATTCAAGTTTGTCAAGTTCGTCCTTGGTGCACCATTTGAAAGCAATATGTTCGTTCATCTTGAAGTCGGGTGTTGCAGCTGTGCATAAGAAAGCCGTAAGAGAAATACTGAAGTCAGGATACTCGTGATTAACAGTTATTAGTCTGTCACCAACAGTGATGTCATAATTCATTTCCTCCATTAATTCACGTTTAAGAGCCTGTTGAGGAGTTTCTCCCTGCTCAATCTTACCACCTGGAAATTCAAATTTAAAACTTGTATAAGGAAATTTAGTCTTTCCCTTCTGCATACATAATATCTTATCTTCGCGGTATATTACAGCGGCTACGACATCGTAATGTTTCATTATATTAAAAAGTTTATGTGGTGCAAAGTAACATAATATTTATCAGAAAAATGATATTAACAGAAACTATAATCACAAAATAAAAGTCGGAAAAGATGTATTAAAAATCTTTTCCGACCTTCTTGTCTCTGTATTATAAGAATGAACTTATTTTCCTGCACGGATGGCCTGCTCTATGACCTGTGGAAAATGAGCCTGTTCGAGAACATGAATCTTAGCAGCAATATCATCTGCAGAATCTTCAGGTGTCAGTGCAGTCTTAAACTGACTTATGATGTCACCGCCGTCGCATACAGAAGAAACATAATGTACTGTGATACCTGTTTCTTTCTCGCCTGCGGCCTTTACAGCCTCGTGTACATGCATTCCGTACATACCCTTACCGCCAAACTTAGGCAGCAGAGCAGGGTGGATGTTGATAATCTTATGGTCGTAAGCATTGATAAGATAATCGGGAACCATAAGTAAGAATCCTGCAAGGATAATGTAGTCGATGCTGTATTCCTTCATGAGGTTCATGATTTTCTGCTCGTCGGCAAAATCCTTCTTTGTCATTACTACGGCAGGAACGTTATGATTCTTAGCTCTTGTAAGGGCATAAGCATCTTCACGGTTACTTACTACTACAGACACGTGAACTTCCTTGCTGTCGTGAAAGTAGTTTATAATGTTCTCGCAATTTGTACCGTTGCCCGATACGAATATTGCTATATTTTTCATGTCCGGTGTTATTTTAATAAGTTATAAATCTTCATCGTCCGTGTCGTCGTCAAAATCTTCGAATCCGAACATCACGGGGTCGATGAAATCGTCAAGCATTCTGCGCTCCTTCTTTGTTGGACGTCCCGTGCCGCGTGCTCTGTCTACGAATCCGCTTATACGGCTCATTTCCAGAAGCTCATACTGTTTGGCATCCGTTACGTTCTCATAGATACCGGGAAGCATCTTAGCTCCCACGCGCTGTTCAATGCAGTCGATAATCTTAAACGAGTATGTTATCGGCGACTTCTTGACGCTAACAACGTTTCCGACCTTCACCATGTGCGAAGGTTTCACGAACACGCCGTCTACCGATACCCTTTTATTCTTGCAAGCATCGGCAGCTATGGAGCGCGTCTTAAAGATTCGTGCAGCCCAGAGCCATTTGTCTATTCTTGCTTCTTTACTCATTGTTGTTTTACTCTGCCTTTGCAGGCTTTTTCTTAATCTTGCCGTTAAACTGGTTCATCGTGATGTTGATACCGGCAAGGACGAAACTCTTTATAATCTCGCCGCCAAGTTCGAAACAAGGCTCAAGAGTTCTCATTTCCTCATCATTGTATTTTCCCAGTACCCATTCCACCTGCATTCCGCGTGCGAAGTCATTACCTATGCCGACGCGCAGGCGAGCATATTTCTGTGAACCTAATATCTGTTCTATATGGCCTAATCCGTTATGTCCGCCGCAGCTGCCAGATGATCTCAGACGCATGTCACCAAGAGCCAGCGACAAGTCGTCGACAATTACCAACAGATGTTCTACGGGGATATTCTCTTTTTCCAGCCAGTAGCGTACTGCATTACCGCTGAGGTTCATGTAAGTGCTCGGCTTCAGCAGAATGACTTTACGTCCTTTGACTGATGTAGAGGCAGTGAATCCGTAACGGCCATCCTCAAAAACAATATTGGACGCCTTAGCAAAAGCGTCCAATACCATAAAACCTGTGTTGTGTCTGGTGCCTTCGTATTCACTTCCGACATTACCCAGACCCACAATAAGAAATTTCTCCATTTAAAATTACTTAGCTTCTTCTGCGGGAGCTTCTGCGCCTTCAGCTGCTTCTCCTTCTTCCTCCTCTGTGTCATCAGCAGAAGCTGAACGAGTAGACTTGATAGAACAAACAACAGTTTCCTTAGGCATAGCGAGCTGCAGACCTTCGAAGTTGAGGCTGCCGATCTTCATGCTCTGACCGATACCGAGAGCTGTTACGTCGATAGTAAGGTGCTCGGGGATGATCTGGAACGGAGCTGTTACCTTGATCTTACGGAGAGCGAGGTTCATCTGACCACCGGCCTTAACACCCTTAGCAAGACCTTCGAGACGTACGGGGATACCTACAGTGATAGGCTTAGCCTCGTTAACCTCGTAGAAGTCTACGTGAAGAAGAGCGTCTGTAACGGGGTGGAACTGGAGTTCCTTCAGAACTGAATTGTAGATCTTACCATCGATTTCGATGTTTATAACGTAGATATGAGGAGTGTAAACAACCTTACGGAGTTCGCTGAAGGGAACTGCGAAAGACATTGCAACGGGCAGACCGTTTTCGCCTTTCTTCTCACCGTAGATGTTACAGGGAATCATACCATTCTTTCTGAGTTCTTTAGAAGCCTTCTTGCCAAGGTCGCTTCTCATCTGACCTGAAATCTTAATCTCTTTCATGATTAATGTGTTACTCTAAATTAAGTTTTTAAAAAATAAAAATGCTGCTTAATTCACCATCACACGCGAAATATAATTCGTCGAGTGCTTTAAAAAAAGCGTTGCAAAGGTATTGCTTTTCTTTCAATCCCACAAGAGATATAAACAAAAAGAGAGTTTTTACCTTTGTTTCTTTGGAAGTATACATTATTTTCTATATTTTTGCAGCATAATTACACAGGAAACATTCAATAAGACACAGGGATGATAAACAGACAGATAATAAGAATCAAGGTAGTACAGCTCATTTATGCATACTATCAGAATGGTAATGAAAATTTGGATAACGCCGAAAAAGAGTTGGAGTTCAGCCTTTCAAAGGCATATCATCTTTACAATCACATGTTGTCGCTTATAGTTTCGATTACTAAGGAGGCCCGTCGCCGCACAGAGGTGGAGGCAGCAAGAGCCCAAAGAGCTGGTAAAGAAGCTCCGAAGACAAAATTTGCTTATAACCGCTTTGCTCTTCAGCTTGAGGAGAACAAACAGCTGTCGGAATTCATGGCAACCCAGAAACAGACATGGGATGACAGCATAGAGTTTGTAAGGAAATTATTAACCCAGATAGAAGACAGCGTAATATATAAGGAGTATCTGGAATCAGATACCGATGATTATGATTCAGACCGCGAATTATGGCGTAAGATTTATCGTACGCTGATTCAGGACAATGAAGAAATCGATCCTATTCTTGAAGACAAGAGTCTTTACTGGAACGATGACAAGGAAATCGTAGATACATTCGTTCTTAAGACAATTAAGCGTTTCGACCCGCTGAAGGGTGCAAACCAGGAACTTCTTCCTGAATACGACGATGAAGAAGACCGTGACTTTGCTCTTCGTCTGTTCCGTGCCACAATAATGAATGCTAACCAGTACCAGAAATACATGAGCGAGACATCTCGTAACTGGGACTTCTCTCGTCTGGCATACATGGATATTGTAATCATGCAGATTGCAATTGCCGAAATGCTCACATTCCCGGCAATCCCCGTAAAGGTTACTATCAACGAATACGTAGAACTGGCAAAACTTTACAGTACATCGCGCAGCGGCGGATACATCAACGGTATGCTCGATGCCATTGCCTGCCATCTCGTAGATAATAAGCTTATGGATAAGGAAGTGGACAGAACACATTATATGAAAACAAAAAAGAAAAATAATTAATACATAATAAGATGAATACATCACTTTTACTTCAGGCAGCAGCCGGCGGCGGAGCTTACGGATCGCTGATAATGATTGTTGTTATTTTTGCTATCATGTGGTTCTTTATGATCCGCCCTCAGCAGAAAAAACAGAAAGAAATTCGTAACTTCCAGAACTCTCTTACAGAGGGTACAAAAGTTATAATCGGCGGTGGTATCTATGGCACTGTTAAGCGCATTGAAATGGAAACTAACAGCGTAGAGGTAGAAATCGCTAAAGGTACTGTCGTAAAGGTTGACAGAGGTTTCGTATTTGCCGACGTATCGTCGAACATGGCTGCACAGGCTAAATAATAATGTATCTCGGCAGACGACATATAAGTAAATCGGATATCAGAAACTTCCTTTTCGGATCTAAGAACAGGGAGTTTCTGATATTTTTGTTTTTCCTCTTCCTGAGCAGCGGGTTCTGGCTTATGATAACGCTGAACGAACAGACTGAGGCTGACATAGAAGTGCCTATAAAATATACGGGTGTGCCAGGTAATGTCGTAATGACCGGAGCAACGGTAGACACTCTTACCGTAAGGGTTCAGGACCGACGTTTCGTGTTATTTACGTATCTTTATGATATGGTTAGTCCTGTTAATGTAGATTTCAAAAGCTGTTCTTCTTCTGAGAACGGTGTGGGTCTGCTAAGACAGAACAACATAATGAAGCAGCTGCATGCCAATCTTTCCAGTTCGTCAAAGATTATAAGCGTAAAACCAGAGTATGTAAAGTTTTATTATAATTATGGCGAACGTAAGAAAGTACCAGTAAAGGCAACTGGAAAGATTTCGGCCGCAGGAAGTTATTACGTATCGAAGGTTACATACGGTCCCGACAGCGTAACGGTATACGCACTGCGTAATATTCTTGACAGTATAAAATGTGTACATACCGTACCACTGAACTATCCTTCTATAAGTGATACGCTGTTTGTAAGTGCATCACTTGAGAAGATTGAGGGTGCCAAGTGTGTTCCCGATGTCGTAAACGTAGGTATTTATACCGACATCTTTACAGAAGAGACATTTGATGTCCCCATAAAGACAATAAATGTACCTGAAGGCAAGCTCCTTCGCACTTTCCCCATGCGTGTGAAAGTTACATTTGTAGTCGGAGCAAGTAATATCCGCAATCTCAATCCTTCACAGTTTGAAGTTGTAGCCGACTATAACGAAATTATCAATCATCCTTCGGATAAGTGTACTCTGTCAATAAGGAAATATCCTCATGGAGTAAAACGTCCTCGTCTTGACCTTCGTAAGGTGGATTACATAATAGAGGAGGTAAACTGATGAAGCATATAGTACTTACAGGCGGTATCGGAAGCGGCAAGAGTTATGTGTGCTCTATGCTTAAGAAGCGAGGTATTGAAGTCTATGACTGTGACGATGCTGCAAAGCGTATAATGCGAACATCTCCAGAGGTAATCGGAGCACTGAAGGAACTTGTCGGTGATGATGTGTACGATGCCGATGGAAAACTGAACAAGGCGCGTATGGCTGAGTTTATACTTAAGTCAGATGGTAATGCAGCAGCGGTAAATGCCATTGTTCATCCCGCAGTAGGAAAAGACTTCATGAGTTCAGGTATGCAGTGGATGGAGTGTGCCATACTTTTTGAAAGCGGATTCGACCGTTATGCAGACGTTATAATATGTGTCACTGCTCCCGAAGATATACGTGTAGAACGAATAATGAAACGCGACGGAATAACTCGTGAAAAAGCATTGCAGTGGATTCGCTGCCAGATGTCACAGCAGGAAGTACGTCGTCGCAGCACTTACGAGATAATAAATGACGGAAGTGCCGATATTGAGAAACAGATAGAAAACATTTTGAACAAAATATAAACCAAATTAATTAGAATAAACGTATGGAGACTATTTTATCAGTTGCCGGAAGACCGGGACTTTACAAATTAGTATCAAGAGGAAACATGAACCTTATCATAGAAGCATTGGATTCAACACATAAGAGAATGCCTGTATTTGCTTCAGATCGCGTAACAAGTTTGGTAGATGTTGCAATGTACACAGAAGAGGACGATGTACCTCTGATGACAGTATTCGCAAGCGTTCGCGACAAGGAAGAAGGTAAGGTATGTTCAATCAACTATAAGAAGTGCAGTTCAGAAGAACTTCGTGAATATTTCGCAGCAGTACTTCCCAACTTCGACCGTGACCGTGTTCACAACAGCGACATCAAGAAACTGTTGCAGTGGTACGACATCATGGTTAATGCCGGCATGACAAAGTTTGAGGAATATATGCCTAAAGCTGAGTCAGAGAAAGAGGAAGCAGCAGCTGAAGAGAAATAAATCCCCTTTGAAACCTATACTTGCAGGACATCTCCGTTGAGATGCTCCTGCAATATTAACAATACATACTACTATGGAATTAATAGAAAGATTTTTAAACTATGTAAAGTTCGACACTCAGTCGTCTGAGGAGAGCGAGACAGTTCCAAGTACCAGCAAACAGCTTATTTTTGCCGAGTATCTTAAGAAGGAACTTGAGAACGAAGGTCTCAGCGATGTCGAAATGGACGAGATGGGCTATATCTATGCCACATTGAAGTCTAATACAAGCAAGGATGTTCCTACAATCGGTTTCATCAGTCACTATGATACATCACCAGACTGTAGCGGTAAGGACATAAAGCCCAGTATCGTAAAGAACTATGATGGTTCGGATATTCAGCTTTCAGAAGGTATCGTTACATCACCGAGCAAGTTCCCCGAACTGCTTCAGCACAAGGGCGAAGATCTTATCGTTACCGACGGAACGACACTGTTAGGTGCAGATGATAAGGCTGGTGTTGCAGAAATCGTACAGGCTATGTGTTATCTCCGTGATCATAAGGAAATAAAGCATGGTGACATCCGTGTCGGATTCAATCCTGATGAAGAAATTGGCCGTGGCGCACATCATTTCAATGTAAAGAAGTTTGGCTGCGAGTGGGCTTACACAATGGACGGTGGTGACATCGGTGGTCTGGAGTACGAAAACTTCAACGCAGGTGCAGCAAAGATTCACATCAAGGGCGTAAGCGTTCATCCGGGTTCTGCAAAGGACAAGATGATAAATGCCATCCGTGTAGGTATGGAGCTTGCAGCAATGTTCCCTGAAAAAGAAGTTCCCGAACATACAGAAGGTTACGAAGGATTCTTCCACCTGCTTCAGTTCAAGGGCGGTGTTGAGGCTTGCGATATGTATTATATCATCCGCGACCACGACCGTGAGAAGTTCGAAGATCGTATGGCATTCGTTAAGAAGTGCGTAGATAAGATTAACGAGAAATACGGCGAAGGTACTGTATCAGCAGACATCAGCGTTCAGTATTACAACATGCGCGAGAAGATTGAGCCAAACATGCACATCATCGACATTGTGCTCAAGGCAATGCAGGAGAGCGGCGTAGCTCCCGTAGTAACACCTATCCGTGGCGGTACCGATGGCGCTCAGCTGTCATTCAAGGGACTTCCCTGTCCGAATATCTTCGCAGGTGGTCTTAACTTCCACGGACCTCACGAGTTCGTTCCTATTCGTAACATGGAGAAGGCTGTAGAGGTTATCATCAACATCTGTAAGATTACAGAAGGATTCAACGACTAATTAATATCTCGGATATTAAATAATAAAGGACTGATGACATTATAACAAATGTTGTCAGTCCTTTTTTCGTACATCTTTTCCATGAAATCAAGAAGAGATTTTCCTCAAGTTATTCTAAATAAAAAAGGACCGACTAAACAGTCAGTCCTTTTTCCGTAGTAAAAATCTATATCAGTTATTTGATGTATTTCTTACCGTTCTTGATTACGATGCGTTCATTGTTGCTGCTGCCATCAATAACCATACCGTTGATAGAGTAAGTCTTTCCGTTACCATTCTCTTCAATTGTTACGTCATTGATTCCCAGGTTATCTTCGATAGTGAAGAACACACGAGCACCATAGCTGGGAATATTAGAGAAATTCTCAATAGGTCCGTTGTCGCAAGAAACATTCAGTGAACCTTGTTTTGAGAATTCTACACCGTCACCAAAATTATCTGTAAGCTCAACGCAGTAAGTACCAGCCTTTTCAATCTTCACAGCCTGGTCTACTGTTACGCTTCTACCATTCTTAAACGGACCGAAAGACTTAACAATGTTACCGTTCATGTCCTTTATTGTAAGTTCGTTTTCAGCAGCATGTCTGTCAGAAACAAACTTAACATTAATGTTATTGTTTACGACAGAAGGACATTCAAACGAACCTTTCAGTGTCTTTGCATCAATGTCAGTGTCATTAATACGCTTTATTGTGAAAGCATACTTAACATTCTTGCCTTCTTTAATTTCGTAGCTGCACGGAACCTTCACTGTACCTTTGCTGAAAGGAGCGATGTTACAGTCTGCAACAACTTCGTTTACGTTATCGTCGATATTAACGTCGAAGGTAGCCTTCTTCATTGTTTCGGCAGAATTGTTAAACACATTAGCTTCAAAGTACTGGTAGCCATAATACTTACCTACATTGATGTCAGGAGCAGTCATTTCTACCTGAGCCTTGATGTTCATGTTCTTATATTCAGGTTTGATACCCTTAACATTAGCAACACGCTTCATACCATCTTCTGTGATGAAAACGATGATGTTGATGTTTTCAGGCTTAACCACCTGACCAGTAATTTCTTCAGGCAGAGAATACTTATATTCGGCTGTGAAGTATTCGCCCTCGGCTTTGTTGCTGATAGCATCACCCGATGTAGGAGTGATGTAGTCACGCAGAACATGCATGTGTGTATAGCCGATTGTTCCGTTGGGAGTAGCCTGTGTACCTTCAAGATTATCCTGAGTGATAAGAACATTGAGACGCATATCCTTGCTGCTGTTATCAGAAGTGTTGTAACCTTCAATTCTGATGTTCATGTCTCTTGTGCTGTTATCGTAAGAAGCTTCTGCGTAAAGGTTGGCGATAGCGATGTCGTCCTTGTTTCTGTCAGTCATAGAACGCCATCCGTCTCTGGAGAGCATATATGAGCCGCTCAGGGGCTTACGGCATATCATAGCGCTTGGGAATGATCTTGCTCCGAATTCTGTTGCAATGGCATCACCATCTTCTGTCTTATATACATACTTGCCTGAACTGGGAGAAAGTCTGCCAGTGTGTATGCATACCAGCTGAACCTGTCCTTTGTATCCGTTTACGATACTGCCTGAAATCTGATGACCTTCATAACAGTACTGGCAGCGCATACCTGTAAATTCTTCGATTAAGATACCTTTCTTTTCCTTTTCGGTACTAACTTTGTAGTTCTGCTGTGCATAAACTGCAGCAACACAGAACACTAATAACATTGAAGTAATAAATTTTTTCATGTGCTTAAATTGTTTTGGGCGCGATATTACTAAAATTTTTCGACATAAAATTATTATATCAGTGCAAAATCACATTTTTAATGTATATGAAGTGTAAAAAGTATTGAACATAGAGTAAAACATAATATATGCATATATTTTATGCTGTTATGACTGATTTAGAATTGTAACAAAATCATCGCATATTTTCAATAAGTCGGAATAATAAGTTAAATTTGCAAAATCATCATAAAAACAGCCGTCTTAACATAATCTTGCGGCGTTAATCACGATACAACCAACGTAATCGATATGCAGATTCTTATTTCTTGTGCAAAGACCATGGGATATGTCGACTGCACACTTCCTTATACATCTCAGCCGGCTTTTGCAGACAGGGCGGCAGAGACGGTAGGTCATCTGTCGGCAATGAGTGCCGAGGAACTACGTGACGCACTGCACACCACTTCGAAGATAGCAGCAGAGAATGTTCTCCGCTATCGTCATTTCTTCGATGAGTGTAATCGCAGCGTACCAGCCATCATGGCGTATAACGGAATAGTATTTAAACAGATTAGTGCCGATACTCTGGATGCTGCCAGTCTCGAATATGCGCAGAAACATCTTTTCATAACCTCGTTTCTTTACGGTCTGTTACGTCCGTTCGACGAGATACGTGCATATCGTCTTGAAGGAAACGTACGTCTTCCCAACGAAGACGGTCCTACACGTTTCGAATACTGGCAGCCGCTGCTTACGGACATGCTCATTGATGCCGTAAAGGCCGACGACGGAGTATTGGTAAATCTTGCCAGCTCGGAGATGAAACGTCTGTTCGACTGGAAGCGAGTGTGTAAGGAGGTAAAGGTCGTTACGCCCGAATTTAAAGTAATGCAGCAGGGACAGTGGCGCACCGTAGTGATATATACCAAGATGTGTCGCGGACAGATGACGCGTTTTATGTTGAAACGCCAGCCGGCTGTTCCCGACGAGTTAAATCTTTTTGAGGCGGACATCGAAGGTGTTGCAGCCGTAATGGAACTGAAATAAATAATAACAGATAAACAGACATAAACATGAAAACTTACGCTAAATTTATGGCGGCAGCCTTTGCCGCAGTATTTATGTGCGGCAGCGCACAGGCGCAGGATGACTTCGATTTGCAGTCGCAGCGCGGTGAGGTACAGGACGTCAATGTGGTGCCAGGAGAGAAGATAAATCATAATGGAATTATTATCAATCCTAATCCGCAGGTACTTGTATTTACCAAAGACGGATATGCAGACCTTGCCTCTGGAGTATGTCTCAGGGACAGACAGGGAAAGTTTGCAGCAGATGTTCCGTTTCTGAAACATAATAAGAAAGGCATCCGCCTTACGATTGATTTTGGCAGAAAGGTATCTGCAAAGGTAGGAGTGAAGGCTCTTTCCGGAGCATACGCAATGAACATCAATAAGAAAGGTATAAGAATAACGGGCTACGACGAGCGCGGAGCTTTCTATGCCCTTCAGACATTGCGCGAACTTATGGAAAGCAAGGCGTTTGCAGACGGACGTCTACCATATATGGAGGTAAACGACTGGCCCGCAATGCCAAACCGCGGTGTCGTAGAAGGATTCTATGGCGAACCATGGTCGCATCAGGTACGTCTGTCGCTCATCGACTTCTATGGAAAGTATAAGATGAATGTATATGTATACGGACCAAAGGACGATCCTTATCACAGTTCGCCAAACTGGCGTCTGCCTTATCCTGAGAAAGAAGCAAAGAACATCAGAGAACTTGTAGAGGCTTCGAACAGAAACCGTGTGGACTTTGTGTGGGCAATACATCCGGGAAAGGACATTAAGTGGAACGAAGAAGATTATGCAAATCTGCTGAATAAGTTTAATATAATGTACGACCTCGGTGTGCGACATTTTGCAGTGTTCTTCGATGATATTTCGGGCGAGGGAACCAATCCTTACAAACAGACAGAACTTCTGAATCGTCTTACAAAAGAATTTGTGAACGTCAAGGGAGATGTTTCGCCCCTCACTGTATGTCCTACCGATTATTCACGTCTGTGGGCAAATCCGACAGAGGACGGTCCTCTTGCCATCTACGGCCGTACTCTCGATCCTTCGATAAAAGTATTTTGGACAGGCGACGTGGTGTGTAGCGACCTTACTCCCGGAACTCTCGAATTCATAAATTCAAGAATAAAGCGTCCGGCATACTACTGGTGGAACTTCCCCGTAACCGATTATGCCCGTCACATTCTGATGCAGGGACCTGTCTATGGTCTTGACACATCACTTACGGCAAACGAGACATGCGGTGTGCTCAGCAATCCTATGGAACATGGCGAGGCTTCAAAGTTAGCACTCTATGGCGTGGCAGATTACACATGGAACCCCTCGGCATTCAATTCTATAGATAACTGGGAACGTGGTCTTGAGGAACTGATGCCCGCAGCAAGTGATGCTTACCGTACGTTTGCCATTCATTCGGCAGATACGGAAACAGGTTACCGTCGTGCTGAGTCATGGGAGACAAATACTTTCCGTCTTGACACATGGAACGATGAGGCTGCAAAGACTCTTCAGAAGGAATTTGAAAAGATAGAAGGTACACCCGCAGTAATTGAAAAGAACTGTGCCAACAAGGCTCTCCTTAGCGAACTTCGTCCGTGGCTTACAGAATTTGGTAAGTTGGGAACACGTGGTAAACGAGCAGTAGAACTCGGACGTATTTTCCGTTCTGGAGATAACGATTCTTTGTTCTGGGTAAGATATGTTGAGAATCTCATGAGCAGCGATGACCGCAAGGCATACGAAGCACATAAGTCGGGAACAATGAAACTACAGCCTTTCTATGAAAATATGATGGATGACATGGCACATCTCTATTTCAAGAAACTTTCTGGTGTTACGCCAAACGATTACAGAGGTATAGGCTCGTTCAATAACTCTGGTACCACGCTTACCAAACTGATGTTCGATGATGACAGCATCTCACATTACACATCGGCAATGGCACAGCGCTCTAATGACTGGATTGGCGTAGACCTCCGCGACGTACGTGAAGTAAGCAGCATCGAGATATTACAGGGACGTAACTCAAAGGATGACGTTGATTACTTCGACCATGCAGTACTTGAGTGTTCGGCAGACGGAAGGCAGTGGACAACTCTTATTGACGATATGAAACAGCAGTATGAGATACGTTGGAACGGAGAACCGCAGAAAGCACGATATGTACGTCTGCGCCGTCTTGATTCAAAGCGCACTAATTATGCTTCAGTACGTACATTCCGTGTCAATCCTCTCAGCACAGAGACATTAGGCTTTACACTCGATGCAGAAGATAACGTAAAGGCCCTCAAGGCATTCGACAATAATCCTGCAACATCTTATGCTGGCTGCAACGGCATGACATTCGGCATAAAGAAAGGCATAAAGTCATACATCATTCTTATGAACACTCCGTCTGCCGAAGTAAAATGCATTCAGACAGATGCCAAGGGTAATGTTGTGGCAGAGAATATTCTTACATCTGCATATTCTGAAATAAATATTGCATCGGCTAATGTTGCGAAAATACAGATTAAGGGCAAAACGGAAATCTTTGAGATAATACCCGTAAAATAGTATCATAACAACAAACTATATTAAGAATGCATCCTGGAAGTTTACGTTTTCAGGATGCATTTTTTATATCCCGATGTGCAGAATTAGAAAATAATAAATGAAAGTTGTACGTGGCTGGAGTATATGCAAAAGCATTCAAGAAGTTTGCGAATTGTATCCGATGGACAGACCGCTGTATTTCTCAACAGATGATTCGATGTAAATATGCAAAGTTCATGGATTGGTAACGTTATGGCAGAGTAAGTAGACAGGTAAAAAATAGTTTATTGAATTTGTCATTCTTGCAACGTCAAGATTTCCAGAATATTATATGTGAACATACCTGTTGCAGCAGGCAGACTAATACGTATCAGCAGACTGGTATACGTGTGTTTGCAGACAACATTGTGTGAGATAATGCTCCACCCAATGTTATGAAAGCATAATTAGGGGTAGTCATTTAATTCACCTTATTTCATCATCCGGCGACTTCTCCCTTCCTTGTTTTTCCGGACCATGCGATATTTTCGTTCAGAATCGGCTCTTTTCAGGGTTGATTCTTGATTTATAGAGCCAACAGGGCACAGTACTCCTATATATCTGCTTGATTTTTCAATCATATCAGGCCGCCTCTCCGACTTCAGCCATTGCTAACCTCTGGCTGAGGAGCACTGCATTTGCAGTATGGATTCTGAAGAAAATCTGGTAATGGATGTTGCCGTTCAGCGCTTCCATCAGTTTCGGAGCTGACAGTCCTGTATAGGATTTGAGGAAGGCCAGAGCCACCTTACCTTCCGCTGAAAAGTAAGACTTCCGACCACGTTTCACCCTCAAACTCTTCGGGTGTTCTTCTATGAGACCAAAATTGATGGCTATTTTGCGAAGAGGTAAAAGTTTCTTGATACGTCCAAGTTCTGTCTGTTCGAAGGATTTTTCGTAATTCATATAGAAATAGTATTCAGTGAATGCAATTTCTGGTTGTATATCTGATAAATTTTGTATATTTGTCATGTTTCTAAAGAGATTTGCAAAAAGTTTAAATTCCAAAATAATTTGGTATGAAATATTGGTTATTGATTTGTACGCTACTCTTTTCCTTTTGTAGCTGTAGTGATTCAGAATTACCTAAGGATGTACAAAAGTCTAAAATTACTGCTATTGTACGTTATAATATCACTTCGAAGGCTAATAGTGATGGGAGTGAACCTAAACTTTTGTTTACAGGGGATGATATTGCGTGGTTTAACCCCACTTCAAGGGAGATAAAATTTACGACTGTGAAATCAGAACCATTTTCTTTTCCTATGTATGCTCAAATAGATATAAAGTTAAAGAATGAAACTCTTTTTACTATTGTCGCTCACATAAATGAGACTGTGAATAGGGCTTATGATGATTTGGTATTGTTTTATGACTTAGAGAATTCAAAATATTATCTTTATGATAATTACCCTAATTATTGGAGTCCTGAAACTACTGAAATTAACCGTCAGCACCGTAAGGTAAATTGGAATAAGTTCTTGGAACAATTGAAGAAAGAGAATAGACTGAAATAATAATAGAAGAGCGTTAATATTGAATTCTATTTTAAGGAAACAATATTAACGCTTTCTTTTATCAAAATCTTATTCCTTTTCTCTTAGGAAATTCTTCTTTTGGGGTGTGTCGGATACGGGAAGAGAATGCAGGTCTACCGTTCTAAAATCAAATTATAAATAATAGACTTCAAACGACCTGAAGCGTCATGGCTTGCGTTGTGACGCTTCTTTTTAAACCTCAAAAAATGACGACTCTAAATTTTCGAAATCAGCAGAAACTGTTTTTCTGAAAATAGTTGGTCGGAAGTTTGCTTTTTACATGAGTATTTTTTGCTCGTTTCCCCCGATTTTTCCCTTTTGCTGAAGTTCGGGGGGAATTTTTATTTCTTTATACTAAGATATAAAATTTATAACAATTTATCATAAGGTTTTCAACATTTAGCGACATTCCCTAATTAGCTATATTCATGATATAAATGTAACATATACTTATGAAAGTAGGGTGGGGGCAGAGTCAGAAGTTGTAATAGAATATACGAATTAAGAATTTGCAGCTTCATATTAAGAGATGCATAGTTTTTTGTAAGGAATAATGGTGTTCTCTTGGACTTTTCATAAGAGAAATAATCTGTTTCTCTAAATAAGAAATGATATGACACTTAAAAGAAAACTAAGGAGCATTGTCGTAATATCTTCAAGAGAACTGCTGGTATGAATAAGATGTCATGCTGTCTCTTCTTCTTACTCCGATTAGGAGACTTAATAATGCGATGTAAAATACATAATAAAATTAAAACAATTGATAATCAATGTTTTATTATATATAGACATGTACTCGTATTAAAATGAAGATACTGTATGACAATAATGAGATTTTATATAACTATTGTAAGATTTCGAAAAAAGTATTAATTTTGCGCCCGATTTATTTACAATGATATAAAGTATGGCAAATTCTAACAAAAGTTGGTTCGCAGCTAACGGAAAAGTCATTTACGTTAGCGTGCTCGTATTGCTCAGTATTTTCTTACTGATTGATTACATTCCTGGATGTCACGCCTATTCATCGTGGGTAACACCTCCTGTAGCATTATTTCTTGGATTAGTGTTCGCACAGTTTTGCGGACAGGCATATCCTAAGTTTAACAAAAAGATGTCAAAGTACCTGCTTCAGTATTCGGTCGTAGGTCTCGGATTCGGCATGAATCTCCACGCATCACTTGAGTCTGGTAAGGAAGGAATGGAATTCACCATTATTTCTGTTATCGGTACGATGGTCATAGGCTGGTTCATCGGTCGCAAACTGTTGAAAATTGATAGTAAAACATCTTATCTTGTAAGTACAGGTACAGCAATCTGTGGTGGCAGCGCCATTGCAGCCGTAGGTCCTGTAATCAAGGCAAAAGATTCAGATATGTCTGTAGCCCTTGCTACTATCTTCACACTTAATGCTATAGCACTGTTCATATTCCCCGTAATAGGACATTACCTCGGAATGTCGCAGCACGAATTTGGAACATGGGCAGCCATTGCCATACACGACACCAGTTCGGTTGTAGGTGCAGGTCAGGCTTATGGTGAAGAAGCACTTGAGGTTGCAACAACCATCAAACTTACGCGAGCTCTCTGGATTATCCCCCTTGCACTTGTAACATCATTCATGTTTAAGTCAAAGGGACAGAAAATCAGCATCCCCTGGTTTATTTTCTTCTTTATCCTCGCAATGCTCGTAAACACATACGTACTGAGTCTTAATGACACAGCAATGGCTGTTGGCGAAGGTATCAACGTCTTTGCACGCAAGTCACTCACAATAACACTGTTCTTCATCGGAGCAGCACTTTCGAGAGACGTATTAAAATCAGTAGGTGTAAAGCCCCTTGTCCAGGGTATTCTGCTGTGGGTAGTAATTAGTCTCAGCACACTGGCATACATCTATATGTTCTAAGAAAAAATAGTTCGTTCATATATCAGTCTCCCTGTCGTCTTTATATGATGGCAGGGAGATTTTTTATGTCCTTATGTTACGTATACTTACATATATGACATGATTTTTCAAAGAATTTAGATATGTGAATGTTAAAAAACTTCATAATGAGAAAAATATGTGATAAAACTTTGAATTGTAAATTATTTTATAGTGAAAAAGTGTGAATGTCATAAAACCTTACTATTTTTAAGGGATTTTTACTAAAAAAAGACATATAAAAAAGATAGGAAAATATGTAAAATATAAGAAAAATAACATTTAAACATTATATTTAATAAGGATTTTTATCTATTATGAACTATTAATGTGCGAAAAAGAGCTTTAAAATTTTGCACAAAGAAATGAAAAAATATAAGGAAAATGAAATAAACTCCAAAAATTATTCAATTACTTATTTTAGAGTAAAATTTGGAGAGCAGTATTAGTTTAAAGAAAGTGAGTGAATATTAATGAATGTAATCAAAAGAGATGGAACTTCAGTTCCTTTTGACAGGACCAAAATAAGAAGGGCTATTGAAAAGGCCATGAAAAATGGTAGTGGTATCTATCATGCTGAAATAGCAGATGCAGTGTCTAAGGACTGTGAAAATTATTTTTCAGTGTCTAATGAAAAGGCTACAATATACAAGATAGAAGGATATGTATATGATAGATTAATTCACTATGGACATAGTGAAACAGCAAAAGCTTATGAAGGATATAGGGCAGTTCAGGAGTTCAAAAGACAAGTCAATACAACTGATGAATCAATAATGAAGTTAATGAGCAAATCTAATGAAGATATAATGATGGAAAACTCTAATAAGAATGCCGTAATATGCTCTACACAAAGAGATTTGATTGCAGGAGAAGTGTCTAAAGATATTGCAAGAAGAAAATTAATATCACCACATATAGTACAGGCTCATGATGAAGGTGCCATACACTGGCATGATATGGATTATACTCTTCAGCCTATATTTAACTGCTGTTTAATAAACATACAGGATATGTTGGATAATGGTACAGTTATTAATGAAAAAATGGTTGAAAGTCCAAAGTCTTTTTCTACTGCATGTACTGTAACTACTCAGATAATGGCTCAGGTTGCAAGTAATCAGTATGGTGGTCAAAGTATTACTATTAAACATCTTGCCCCATATCTAAGAAGAACTAAAAATAAATTTTACAAGGCTTATCTTGAAAAATATAATGACGAAAAATTAGCTGAAGAAATATCAGAAGATATGATGCTTAAAGATTTAAAAGATGGCGTTCAAACAATAAGATACCAACTATCTACTTTAATGACTACAAACGGGCAGGCTCCATTTGCGACTATCTATTTAGAAATAGAAGAAGGTCATGAATATGAAAGAGAAATGGCTTTAATTTGTGAAGAGATGATACGTCAAAGACTTGAAGGAATGAAAAATTACAAGGGTCAAAATGTTGGAGAAGCCTTCCCAAAACTTGTATATCTATTAGATGAGAATAATTGTCTTGAAGGTGGTAAGTATGATTACATTACTAGATTAGCAGCTGAATGTACATCAAAGAGGCTAGTTCCAGATTATCAGAGTGCAAAGATAATGAGACAAAACTATGCAGGTTGTACATTCCCTCCAATGGGTTGTAGATCACATCTTTCTCCATGGAAAGATGAAAATGGAGAATATAAGTGGTATGGAAGATTTAATCAAGGAGTTGTATCTTTAAACCTTCCTCAAATAGCAATATTATCTGAAGGTAAAATGGGTCAATTCTGGAATATTTTTGATCAGAGACTAGAATTGTGTAAAGAAGCTCTTCTTTGTAGACACAATATGCTAAAAAATACTTTATCTGATGTATCTCCTATACACTGGCAACACGGTGCTATTGCGAGATTAAAAAGAGGCGAAACAATAGAAAAACTTTTAGTTGGGGGGTATTCTACGATATCTCTAGGCTATGTAGGTATCTATGAAATGGTATATGCAATGTTGGGCGTAAGCCATACAACTCCAGAGGGCAAGAAGTTTGCTATGGATGTAATGCACCATATGAAAGATGCTTGTGATAGATGGAGAGCTGAAACAGGAATAGGATTTAGTTTATATGCTACACCAGCAGAATCTCTTGTATATAGATTTTGTAGAATAGATAGAGCGAGATTTGGAGAAATCGAAGGTGTAACAGATAAATTATATTATACAAATTCATACCATGTAAATGTATGTGAAGAAATAGATGCTTTTAGCAAATTGAAATTTGAAGCACCTTTCCATGAAATTTCAACAGGTGGATGTATTTCATATATAGAAGTACCTGATATGAGCAAGAATTTAGATGCAGTAGAGCAAATAATCAACTTTATATACCACAATATTCAGTATGCTGAAATAAATACAAAGCCAGATGTATGCTATTCTTGTGGTTATACAGGAGAAATACAGTTAGACGAAAATCTAGAATGGTATTGTCCATCATGTGGAAATAGAAATCCTGATGAAATGCAGGTTATGAGACGTACTTGTGGTTATATAGGAACTAATTTCTGGAACAAGGGACGTACTCAGGAAATAGGAGATAGAGTTCTTCATCTGTAATTTATTTAGAAAAATTTAAATAGATAAAGA